>CAJFUT010000001.1 GCA_904420255.1 uncultured Angelakisella sp.
CACCATGGGGCAAATTTCCTCCTGAATCCCCGGCGGGGCCTCCCGCCCGGTCGGCCGGGGCATTTCAACAATCTCTGCCGCGCCGGGACCGCGATGGCCCCGCTGACGGCGGCGGGCCGCCTTATCCCGGGCTGTCCCCCAAGGACATGGGAAAAGCGTCCCCGGGCCTTCCCAGCGGCCCTGCGGCTATTGTACCATATTCCCCAGAAAAAAACTATGAATTTTTCATAAAAACTTCCTGGCGGCTGAAATTTTTTCATCCTTTCCCGCGTTATTCTTGTTTGACCGCGGGAAGCGCCCTTTTTCCAACCATTCCCTGGGAAATTTACAAAATGGAGGTTTTCCTCCGCCATCCTTTTGTGGTATCATTACAACCAGAATCCCCCGCCGCCGACAACGAGAAGGAGGTACCCATGAAAGCTCTCCCCAAAACCCTGGCCGCCCTGGCCCTGGCCGCCGCCGCGGCGGTTTCCGGGACCGTTCCCGCCCTGGCCGCCGGCCGCACCTACGACGATTTCGACGCCATCACCAGCCACGTGGACCTGGCCCCGCCCCAGGAGCTGGCCATCGCCAGCCCCGGGGAGGACTACACCACCTCCGCCAGCGCCTATTACCTCACCGGCACCTCCAACCCCAACCTGGAGCTGACCTGCAACGGCAGCCCGGTGGAGGGCCGGGGCGTCTTCGGGAGCTGGGGCTGGTACGCCGCCCTGGACTACGGCGACAACGTCTTCACCCTCCGCCAGCCCGACGGCTCCTCCCAAACCGTCACCATCACCCGCACCGACCCCTCTTCGGTGGTGGTGACCACCTCCTCCGTCACCCAGATGACCCCCTCCTACGACCTGGCCGCCCGGAGCGGGGAAACGGTCACCCTCACCTGCGTGGCCCCCTCCGGGGCCTCGGTCCACGCCCTGGTGGGGGAGAGCGTGGTGCGGCTGGAGCAGGTGGCGGCCACCGCCGCCCAGGGGGTCCCCGCCACCTTCAAGGGGAGCTTCGTGGTCCCCCCGGTGAGCGGCACCCGGAACCTGGGCCCCATCCGCTATGTCCTGAACGACAGCGGGACCTACACCTCCTCCGGCAGTTTCTACGCCGTGGGGGAGAACGACACCCTCCTGGTGGAGGTGAAGGAAACCTCGGTGGCGGTCTTTGACACCGCCGACACCACCCAGAACTTCACCACCATCGCCAAGGGCGGTGCGGTGGATTACGTCACCGACCAGACCGACACCCGCTACCAGCTGGGAATGGGGGGCTGGATCAGCAAGGAGGGGGTGACCCCCCTCACCGAGGCCAAGCCCTGGCAGAGCCAGGTGAGCGGCGTCACCTTCTCCCGGACCCAGTGGGGGGAGCGGTATAAATTCGCCGCCAGCGCCAACGTGGTCTGCACCACCTATATGAACAGCGAGAAGCTTTCGGTGGAATTCCACCACACCACCGGCATCGAATCCATCCCCACCGGGGACAGCCAGCTTTTCACCGGGGCCACCGTCACTCAGAAGGAGGACAGCGTCCTGGTGGAGTGGCACCTGGCCGAGGGCAAAAGCCTCTGGGGCTATGTGGTGGAATATGACGACCAGAACGGCATTACCACCGTCTACTGCAAATACCCCGCCCAGAGCTACCCCAGCGCCGAAAAGCCCCTCACCGACATCATCGTGGGGCTGGACGCCGGCCACGGGGGGCCGGACACCGGGGCCCTGGGCACCGCCCGGCTCCTGGGGGCCACCGAAAGCGACATCACCCGGGCCACCGCCATCGCCGTGAAAAAGCGGCTGGAATCCCTGGGGGCCACGGTGATCCTGGCCGACGCCAAGGAGGAAAAGACCACCACCACCGACCGCCTGGGGCCCTCCGAGGCGGGGAAGGCGGATTTCTATGTTTCCCTCCACTGCAACAGCATCAGCGGCAACGGCCTGACCCCCAAGGGGGTGGAGGTATACTACTACACCGCCATCTCCAAAAACCTGGCCACCGCCCTCCGTGACAACATGGTGGCCCAAACCGGCCGGAACACCCGGAGCGTCCTTTGGAGCTACTACAAGGTCACCCTCAACACCTACTGCCCCTCCGCCATGGTGGAAATGGGCTTTATGAGCAATCCCAGGGATTACGACGATATGTGCAGCAAGGCCGGCATCTTTAATACAGCAAACGCGGTGGCGGATAGTATTCTGGAGGTTCTGGGGGCGTGAACCACCCCCTGAGGCGTGACGGAATGGACAGCCAACGCGGTGGCTGACCGTATCCTCCAGGTCCTTGGGGCATAAGGACCTGACCTCTTTTCCAGGGAGGTGAGTTTTCATGAAGGGCTTTTCCATTTCCGGCTTTGTCCTGGGGGCGGTGGCCGCCGTCTGCGGCGTCTGCGCCCTGGTGTTCAGCCTGGTGGGCCTGCGGGGCCGCCGGTGAGCCCTCTCTCCTTCGGTTAAAGCGCAAAACGGAGCCCGTGTCCGGGGTGACACGGGCTCCGTTTGTTTGTTTCCAAGGGGTCAGGCAGCCGCCTGGGAGGAGCTTTCCTGGGAGGCCTCCGGCGGGAGGGCATCCGCCACATAGCGGTCCACCGCCGCCTCCACCATGGAGAAGGGGGCGGGCCCCAGGTCCAGGATGGCCTTGTGGAAGGCCACCGGGTCAAAGGCGTCCCCCAGAGCCTCCCCGGCCTCATCATAGAGCCCCTGGAACAGGCTCCCGGTGAAATAGTAGTTCAGGTAGTTGCCGGGGTTCTCCACAAAGAGCTGGTACTGCCGGTAGGCCGTTTCCTCCGGGATGTCCGCCGGGAGGAACTGGTTCATCATCTCCCACGCCTCCTGGAACTCCCAGCCCTCGTAATGGATGCCGAAGTCAATGAGGGCGATGGCGTTCTGGGTCAGCCGCTCCAGCAGGGGGACCAGCTCCATCACCTCCGGGTCGCCGTCGGCGTAGCGGTAGCTGTTCAGCTCCACATAGTTGGCCCAGCCCTCGGTCCAGCCGGTGTACCCCACCAGGTACCGCACTGCCGGCAGCCCCAGGGACTTGAAATAGACGTTCTGGTACATATGCCCCGGGTATCCCTCATGGGCCACGGTGGAGAAAAGGCTCTGGTCATACTCCCCGTTGAGATAAATGGCTTCCTTCTGGTCCAGGGGGGTGTCGATGCGGCTCTGGAGATAGGCCGCCGGGGAGAAATTCTCCGCCATGGCGGCGGGGACCTGGTTCACCTGGAAGTTCAGCTCCGCCAGCGGGGGGTAGTCCGCCGTCATCTTATCCGCCAGCTCCTCCAGCAGCTCCTCCACGCTGGCGCAGTGGGTGTAGACGGTTTCCCCGGTGAGATAGCGGGCATAGGCTTCCAGGTTTGCCTGGAGATAGGCCAGCAGCTCCTCCAGGGAATCGGTGTATTGGGCCGCCAGGTATTCCTGGAGCTCCTCCGCCGTCATGTCGGTGCCGGTCTGGGCCTGGACCAGGGCGATATAGTATGCCTGCCCATCAGGCAGGTGGCTGAGGCCCAGCACCTCCTCCGGCCCCTGGATGGCCCGCACCGCCTCCCCCAGGCTGCGGTAGGCTTCGGTGAGGGTTTCCAGATGGAGGGCTTCGCTCCGCTCCTTGGCGGCCTCCTTCTCCTCCTGGGTGAGGAAATCCGCGGCGTCGATCTTCTCCGCCAGGGAATCCACCAGGAACTGGCAGCCGTTCGCCACAAAGTTATCGCACTGCTGGGCCACCCCGTCCAGAAAGACCTGGCTCATCCCCACCCCCAGATCCTGGCGCTCCTGCTCCCGCTGGGCGTAGAGGAGGAAGGTTTCCTCGGCGGTTTCCAGGATGTGGAAATAGCTCTCCAGGTCGCTCTCCTGGAACAGCTCCCACTCGTTGAGGAGAAGGGGGAGCTGGGCCTGGAAGCCCAGGTAGGTCCCCAGGTAGCTGTCGTAGAGATAGAAATAATCCTCCAGCCCCAGGCGGCGCTCCAGGTAATCCCGGAGGATATCCAGGGTTTCCAGCTGGTCCTCCCGGAGCTCCTCCCGGGGGAAGGCCTCCAGGTCGGCCAGGAGCAGCTCCATCTCCCCGCAGTCCTGATACCAGTCCTCGGCGGTATCAAAGGGGAGGGTGGCCGGCTCCGGCTGGATGCCGTAGGCGGCGGGGTCCTGGAAGAGGAAGTTCAGGTCCATGCTGTCCCCGTCCAGCAGCCGGGCGGGAACCCCCTCCAGGAAGGCGTCGAACTCCTGGGCGGCGGTCTGGAGCTCCGGGAACTGTTCCTCCCCGCCGCCCCCGCAGGAGCCCAGGGAAAGGGCCATCATCAGCGCCGCCGCCAGGGCAGCCCATCTTTTCGTCTGGTGTTTCATTCTTTCTCCTTCATTGACTGGATTCCGATTCAGCGGCCTCATGCCACGATCGGAACGAACCTTGCGGGCCCCACCCCGCCAGAGAGCGGCGCACAACCTGGCACCATGAAGGCGCTTCTCTCACGGACATCCCTCCCTTTGGTCGGGAAATTGAGCTGAAACGTCCCACTGGGACGTTTCTCCCTTCGGG
>CAJFUT010000002.1 GCA_904420255.1 uncultured Angelakisella sp.
TCCTCTGAGGCTTCCCAGGAGCCCTCCTCCGAGAGCTCTGAGGCCGAGGCCGCTTCCTCTGAGAGCGCCGCTGCCTGATCGCAGCCCTTTTCCCAGCATTTTTCTTCCTCATTTCAGGGAGCCCCATCCCGGCAATGCCGGGATGGGGCTCCCTTTTTCTTCTTCGGAGAAAACGCGAAAACAGCCTGGAGCCCACAGCCGAAGCATCTCCCGATCCCTCGGCGCGGCTCCATGCCGTTTATCCCATTGCCTCAGCTCCGGGGGCGGGGCCTCCCCTCCGCCAGGTCCCGAAGGGCCTGGCCGGTGACCCGGTAGACGGTCCAGTCCTCCATGGCCTGGGCCCCCAAAGAGCGGTAAAACCGGATGCTGGGCTGGTTCCAGTCCAGGCACCACCACTCCAGCCGGCCGCAGCCCTCCTCCAGGGCGATGGCGGCCAGCCGTCCCAGTAGGGCCGTCCCGATCCCCCTTCCCCGGGCCCCGGGGCGGACATAGAGGTCCTCCAGATAGATGCCTCCCTTTCCCAGGAAGGTGGAGAAGTTGCGGAAAAAGAGGGCGAAGCCCACCGCCTCCCCATCCTCCCGGGCGATGAGCACCCGGGCGGCCTCTTTGTCGAAGAGCCACTCCTCCAGCAGCGCCGGGGTAGCGGTCACCTGGTCCAGAAGCTTCTCGTAATCCGCCAGGTCCCGGATCAGCTCCAAAATCAAGGGGATATCCTCCCGCCTGCCCCAGCCGATCTCCAGGGCGGGGTTTTCTGTCGCCATGGCTGCTGTGTCCTCCTTTTTCACTGGGCTGCCTCCGCCGGCGCTTCGGCCTGGGCCGCCTCCTCCTGGGGCAGGATATCCAAAATGGACTGGGCCACGCCGCAGGCGGTTTTGAAAATCTTGATGCTGTCGGTGCATTCCTCGTATTCCAGGGGGTTCACCATAAAGCCCACCTCCAGCAGCACGGCGGGGTTGGTGGTCTGGCGGGTGACGTAATACCGGGCCTGCTGGGCTTCGGTGCCGGGCCGGTCCAGCATCTGGGGCAGGATGGTCATGAGGGACTGGGCGAAGGGGGCGGAAATCTCCTCAAAGTAATAGCACTCCATCCGCCGGGCCTGGTTCATGTCCCCGGTGAGGACCCCGCTGTTGTGGTGGATGGACAGGAAGATATCCGGCCTCTGCTCGGCGGCGGCGTCCACCCGCTCAAAGAGGGTGACATAGCTGTCGTCGGAGCGGGTGAGGCTCACGGTGGCCCCCAGCTGCTCCAGGCGGTATTTGACGGCGTAGCTCACCGCCAGGTTCAGCTCGGCCTCGGCGGGGCCGGTGGTCCCCGCCACCCCCAGGGCGCCGGGGTCGCTGCCGCCGTGGCCGGGGTCCAGCAGGACGGTCACCCCCTCCAGGGGCTTGCCGTAGGTATCGCTGCGGGTGGGGGCGGGCTTCAGGTAAAGGAGGGTCCTGCCGTCCTCATAGTACAGGTCGTAGCCCCAGAGGTTCCCATCCGGCTCCAGATTGAGGGTGATCCGGGTGCCGCCCTCCATCTCCTCGGCGGAGGCGGTGCGGACAAAGCCGTTGGTAAACTGGGTCAGCTCCCCGGTGACGGTGGTGTCAAAGCAGTCCAGGATCAGCTGGTCCTGGGTGCGGGTGGTGATCACCGCCGGGGTGCCCTCCCCCAGGGTCAGGATCAGGTCCCCGTCCTCCTCCAGGTTGGTGGAAATATCCCCCACCTCCAGGGAGATCCCCGGCGCCCCCTCCATCACCTGGATCATGGGGCCCATGGTGGGGGTCCCCGCCAGGATATAGCCGCTGCCCTTGATCTTGTAGGCCAGGGTCATCACCCCGCTGCGGCTGGTGCGGACCACATCCTCCACATAGACCTGGGCGCCGGGCTTCAGGGTGCCGATGATGGTTTCGTCGTCATCCGGGTCGGTGAGGACAGCGGAAAGCTGGGCGGTATTCTCCACCGCCAGCTGGACGTTGCGCCCCGCCACATACACCTCCCCCTCGGACTGGTAGGTGGTGTTGACCCCGCCGTAGGTGAGGACGTAGGTGACCCTGCCGATGCTCTGGGTGTTGTTGGGGTCGTAGTCATCGGGATTCAGGGTGAGGTTCCCCCGGAAGGTGGCGGCCACCCCGTCCTGCTCGGTGGCGGAAATCTGGGAGAGGGTGACGCTGCGGCCTCCCACCGTGGCGGTGACCTGGCCGCCCGAGGGGGCGACGCAGGAAAGGGTGATCTCGGCGTTGCTGTCCACCCCGTAGCTGTACCGGGGGAAGAGGGAGCTTTCGGTGATGCCGGAGATGGTGGTGACGCCGGGGGTGTACCGCCGCACCGTCACCGAGGCGCTGTCCTCCCCCTGAGTGACGGTGAAGGTATTGTTGCCCATAGCAAGGTCCACCAGGGCTCCCCAGGTGCCCCCGGTGGAGATGCGCTCCACCTCCTGCCCGTCCAGATAGAGGGGCTGGTTGGGGTCGGAGGTGCCCATGAGGAAGATGGCAGAATCAGTGACCGAAACATCCCCCGCGGGATAGGTGATGGCCAGCTCCTGGGGGATGGTGAAGGTGAGGTCCGGCAGGGGGCTCTGGGGGGTGGAAAGGTAGCTCACCAGCAGCTCGGTTTCCTCCCGGCTCTCCTCCAGCACCCCGTAATGCTCCAGCATGGCGCCGGAAACATCCGGGGAGAGGGAGCCCATCAGCAGCTGGTAGTTCACTTCCTCCGGGTCGGCATAGCCCCCCTCCCCCTCCTGGGTGAGGAGGGTCACCTGGTTGGCGGTCATCAGCTTGGCCTCCCCCCGGACGGCGGCGGCCCACCGCTCCAGCTGCTGGGAGTAGCTCTCCTCCCCCTCGGGGGGATCCACCGGGGCGGTGAGCCGGGGCATGACGATGTCCACCCAGCCGCCTTCGGTGAGGCTCTCCACCAGGCCGGCGGTAACTGTACCGGAGCCGTCCCCGTCAAAGACAACGGCCAGGGTGGTGCCGGGAGCCTGGCGCTCCAGCTCCTCCCGGACGGCCCGCACCGTCTGCTCCGCCAGCTGGGTGTCCACCGTTTCCAGCCCGTCCAGGAGGATCCCCCCCAGGGCGTATTCCTTCCCCAGCTCCGCTGTGGATTCGGCCAGCAGCTCCAGAGTCGCCTCATGGGAGGGGTCGAAGCTGCCGTCGGAGCGCAGCTGCACCCCGGCGTCGGTCATGGCCTTGGTGAAGCTCCCCTCCTCCGGGGCGGCGAAGATGTCCACCAGGGCGTACACCTGGACCTGGTCCGCCGCGGCGGCCTTGCAGAGATATTCCAGCGGGTCAAAGGCCCCCAGGCCGGACCTTGCCTCCCCCAGGGTATCGCTCATCTCAAAATATTTCGTCTTATAAAACACCGTGCCGTCCGGCCGCACCTGGAAAAAGATGGTGTTCAGCTGGGTCCCGGCGGCGAACTGGACCATCTCGTCCAGCTGGGCCTTCAGCTCCTCCGCCTCCAGGCCCGGTTCCCCGGGGAAATCCTCCTCCCCCTGGGTGCGCACCGAAAAGCCGGCCACCTCCCCCAGGAAGCCCATGGAGCTGAGCATATCGTCCCCTTGCTCCTCCTGGATGCCCGCCAGCCACAGCACCAGGGCGCACCCGGCGCAGGCCAGCAGGAGAAGGGGCAGAAGCAGCTGGAAAAAGCGTTTCAAAACTCTCATCATGACACGGTTCCTTCTTTGTTCTCATTCCCCGGCCGCAGCGGGGCCCTACAGCTCAAAATCGGATTTGTCGTACTCCGGCAGCACCGCCTGCCGGGACGGCACCCGCCGCAGCGGGTCGTAATGGTACTTCCGGCAGGAATAGTAGGGCGCCACCACCCCCCGGTGGGGGCAGAGCATCATCCGCCCGTCGGCGCTTTCCCTGGAAAAGCTGCAATACCGGCAGGCCGGCTCCACATGGCTTCCAAACAGGGGCCGTTTGCCCAAGGCCATGGCTCTCCCCCCTTTCCCCGGCCGCGGCTGCGGCGGCCCAGGTGTCTTTTTAATCAGTATACCATCTTCCGCCGCCAATTTCTACCCCAGGGGGCGGGTTGGCACCTGCCGGCTGGCCGGTCCCGAACGGGCTGAAAGCCCCGGTGGGGCTTCCAGCGACGGAAAGGATCACCTTTCTCACGGACTTGGCCGCCCCGGCCTACCGGTCCCCCGCCGCGGTAGAGCAGAGGATGGCGCAGACGCAGAGGAGGCAGAGGATCCCCAGGAGGGTACCGCTGCCCGGGGCCAGCACCGGCCGGCCCACCGCCATGGCCGGCACCGAGGCGAACCGCCGCCACAGGACGGGGCTGGCCAGCAGGGCGGTGAAGGCGCCGTGGAGGAGCCGCCCCCGGAGCAGCAGGCCGAAATCCGCCGGAGGGTCTCCGAAGCAGGCCGCCACCTGGCAGATCACCGAAAGGGAGGAAAAGGAAAGGAGGAAGGGAAGCACCAGGGCCCCCTGCCCCGGGGCCAGTGCCTGGGCCCGGGCGCAGCCGCCGCCGATCTCCAGCAGCCCCACCCCCAGGCAGGCGGCGCCGTCGGGGGTGAGGGCGCCGCCGGAAAGGCCGCTGGCCCATTCCGACCAGAGCCCCAGGACGCCCCACCCCTCCAGCAGGCGGCAGACCGCCGAAAAAACCAGCACAAAGGCGCAGATGGAGAGCATCCCCGCCGTGGCGGAGGACACCGCCCCCACAAACCCCTCCACCGGGGACTGGTACTTCTCCCCGCCGGCGGGACGCATCCGGATGGCCCGGCGGCGGCTGAGGATCCGCCCGGCGAGGAGCCCCGCCGCCAGCTGGCAGCCGTAAAGGAACAGCCCCCAGCCCACCGAGCGGAACACCCCCGCTCCCACCACCGCCGCCATAAAGGCGGGGCCGCTGTTGACGCAGAAGGTGAGGGCGGTGTCGGCGTCCCGCTGGCTGAGGGAGCCCCGGCGGACCATCCCCGAAAGGACCCTGGCCCCAGCGGGGTAGCCCCCGATCCAGCTCATGAGGATGGCCGGGGCCAGCTGCCGGGGGCAGCGGTAGACCCGCTCCGCCAAGCCCCCGAAGGGGCCCTCCAGCAGCCGCCCCACCCGGGTCCGGGCCACAAAATCCGACAGGATCAGAAAGGGGTAGAGGGAGGGGATCATCACCGAGGCGCAGATGGCCAGCCCCCGGCGGATCCCCTCCCCCACCAGGGCGGAGCAAAGGAGCAGCGCCCCCGCGGCGGCGGCGCATCCCCCCACCAAAAGCCAGCCCTTGTCCTTCCCCTTCCTCATGGGCCCACCCCTCTCCATTTGATTTATCCTATGGATACGGAAACGGCGGGGCAAAAATTCCCCCCGGCGAAAGCGGGGGGCTCATAAGAAAGCTTTGGTTTTTCTGTGTCAGCAGAAAAACCGCGCAGCGCCAGGAATTCTGGCCGGCCAGAGCCGGCTGTCATTTCCGTGAGAGAAGCGCTTATATGGCGCCA
>CAJFUT010000003.1 GCA_904420255.1 uncultured Angelakisella sp.
GCCGTAGAGGACGTCCGCCTCCTCCATGGTGCCCCGGCGGTGGGTGATGGCGATAAACTGGGTTTTGTCGGTCATCCGGCGCAGGTAGGCGGCAAAGCGGTTCACATTGACCTCGTCCAGGGCCGCCTCGATCTCGTCCAGCAGGACGAAGGGGGCGGGGTTCACCTTCAGGATGGCGAAATAAAGGCAGATGGCCACAATGGCCTTTTCCCCGCCGGAAAGGAGGGAAAGCCCCACCATCTTCCCCGAGGGCTGCACGAAGATATCGATGCCGGTTTCCAGGGGGTCGCCGGGGTCGGTCAGCCGCAGCTCCCCCCGCCCGCCTCCGAAAAGCTCGGTGAAGATCACCCCGAAGTGGTGGTTGATGGCGTTGAACTTCTCCAAAAAGATGCGGCTCATTTCGGAGGACAGCTCCCCGATGAGGCCGGCCAGCTCCTTCTTGGAGCTTTCCACATCCCCGATCTGGGTGCGGAAAAATTCGTACCGCTCCGAAACTTCCTTGTATTCCTCGATGGCCGCCACATTGACGCTGCCCAGGCCCCGGATCCGGTTTTTCAGCTCCCCCAGGCGGCGCTGGGCCGCAGGGACATCCTCCAGGGGGATGGCGGCCTCGGCGGCCTCGCTTTTGGTCATCTCATATTCGTCCCACATTTTGGCGGCGATGGAATCGCTCTCCGACGTCATGGAGGCGTAACGCTCCTCCAGCCGGGCCAATTCCCCGGAAAGGGCCTCCCGTTTGCTGTTGCAGCCCTTTTCCTCCTGGCGCAGGACGGTGATCTTCGCCTCGCATCCGTCCCGCTCCGCCGTCCTGGCGCTGATCTCCCCGCCCAGGGCGGCGATCCGGTCCCGGCTGGCATCCGCGCCGGCGGTGATCCGCGCCACCTCCGCCTCCAGCTCGCCGTTCTTTTGGGTCAACTCCCGGATCTGCTCCCGGAACTGGGCCAGCCGGGCCTCGCTCCCCTCCCTGGACTGGGCCAGGGCTTCCAGGGCGGCGTCCAGCGCCTCCTGGTCCTTGGACATGGAGGCCAGGGCGATCTGCTTTTCCGAAAGCTCCTGGGAGAGGGCTTCCGCCTCCCTGGCCGCCGAAGCCTGCTTTTCCCCGTTTTCCTGGATTTCCCGGGAAACCTGCTCCAGGCTGGCGGACAGGCGCTCCGCCAGCTCCCCCGAGGTGAGGCCCTGGCTTTTCAGCTCCTCCACCCGGGCGGTGAGGGCGTCAAACTCCCGGAGGGCTTCCTCCCCCAGGGCTTCCGCCTCCTGGACGCTGATGGAAAGGCGCCGCAGTTCGGCGTTGGCCGCCACCAGGTCGTCGGAGGCGGTCCGTTCCTCCGCCTCCACCCCATCCACCAGGGCGTCCATGGCGGCGGTTTCCCGGCGCAGGGCCTCCAGCTCCTGCTCCAGCTTTTCCCCCTTGGCGGTGAGCTCCCTGGCCTCATTCCGAAGGCTTTCGATCTCATTTTTGCGGCTGAGGATGCCGGCGCTTTTTCCCACATATCCGCCGGTCATGGAGCCGCCGGGGTTCACCACCTGGCCGTCCAGGGTGACGATGCGGAAGCGGTGGCCGTATTTCCTGGCCATGGCGGTGGCGGAATCCAGGTCCTCCGCCACGGCGGTCCGCCCCAGGATGCTTTCCACAATCCCCCGGTAGCGGTCGTCGCAGCGGACCAGCTGGGAGGCCAGCCCCAGGTACCCGGAGCATTCCTCCAGTCCCTTTTCCTCCAGAAGGCGCCCCCGGATGGTGCTGAGGGGCAGGAAGGTGCACCGACCCGCCTTGGCCTCCACCAGAAGGCTGATGGCCCGTTTGGCCACCCCCTCGTTCTCCACCACGATGTGCTGCATGGCGGCCCCCATGGCGATCTCCACCGCCACGGCGTATTTCTTCTCGGCCCGGACCAGGTCGGAAACCGGCCCCACCACCCCCCGGAGGGAGCCGGCGGCCGCGTGCTTCATCACCGTCCTGACGCTGTTCTGGAAGCCCTCCCGGTTCCGCTCCATGTCGGTGAGGAGCTGGGCCCGCTGGAGCCGCTCCCCGGCGGAGCGTTCCAGGGCCCGCTGCTCCTCCTCCAGGCGGGAGAGCTTATCCTTCCGGCCCTGGCGTTTATAGAGATACCCGTTCTTGGTGTTCCGCAGGCTCTCCAGCTTTTCCTCCAGCTCCTCCGAAAAGCGGCGGCACTCCTGCTCCTCCGCCTTCAGCTGGGCCAGGCGCTGGTCCTTCTGCTTGGACTGCTCCCGGAGGGCGTCCAGCCGGGCCACCGTTTCCTCCACCAGGGTGGAGGAGGTCTGGCTGGAGAGGCGGGCCTTTTCCACCCCCTCCTGAAGTTCCTCCTTCTGCATGGTGAGGGAACGGACCGCCCCGGCCAGCACCTCCTGGCGGCTGCGGTTTTCCGAAAGGCGGCCCTGGAGCCCGGCGATCTCCGCCTCGCTCCCGGCCAGGGCCTGCCGGTGCTCCTCCGACTGGCGGCGGGTTTCCTCCAGGCGGCGGTCCAGCTCCTGCCGGTCCCCGGCGCTGTCCTCCAGGCGCTTTTCCAGGTCCCGGATGCTGGCTTGGTTATGTACCATGTCGTTCTTTTTGACGGCGATGTCCACCTGGGCGGAAGAAACAGATTCCTCCGCCTTCTTGATCTCCTGCCGCCTGTTGTCGATATAGACGGCGCACTCCTGGACCTGGGTGTGGAGGGCGGCAATCTCCTCCTCCATCTGGTCCAGCCGGGCCTGGACGGCGTCCCGGTCGTTTCTGCAGACCAGAATCTTGTCCTCCTGGGCATGGAGCTGCTCCCGGAGCTTCTCCAGGGTTTTCAGCCAGATGGAAAGCTCCAGGGTCTTTTTCTCCTCGGAAAGGGTCAGGAACTGCCGGGCCTTTTCCGACTGCACCCGCAGGGGCTCCACCCGGCCCTCCAGCTCCCCCATGATGTCCCGGAGCCGCACCAGGTTCTCCTCCGCCTGGGCCAGGCGGCGCTCCGCCTCCCCCTTGCGGTAGCGGAAGCGGGAAATGCCGGCGGCCTCCTCGAAGATCTCCCGGCGCTGGGTGCTTTTGGCCCCCACAATGTCGCTGATCTTCCCCTGCTCGATGATGGAATACCCATCCCGGCCAAGGCCGGTGTCCATAAAAATCTCGTTGATATCCTTGAGCCGCACCAGGTTGCCGTTGATGCGGTACTCGCTTTCGCCGCTGCGGTACAGTTTCCGGGTGATGACCACCTCGTCGCTGTCCACGTCGATGCTGCGGTCGGCGTTGTCAATAAAAAGGGATACCCAGGTGTAGCCCATAGGAGTGCGGTTCTTGGTGCCGCCGAAGATGACATCCTCCATTTTGGTTCCCCGGAGGGACTTGCTGGACTGCTCCCCGAATACCCATTTGATGGCGTCGCTGATATTGCTTTTGCCGCTGCCGTTGGGGCCCACCACGGCGGTGATGCCGTCGTCAAAGGTCAGCCTGGTGCGGTCGGCAAAGGATTTGAAGCCCTGGAGCTCAATGGCCCGAAGCCGCATATGGCACCACCTCCTCCGTGCTTTGAAATCTCATCTGAAAGCCCCTCTCCAGCCCCGCCTGGGGAAGGATTTCCACCCCGGGCCAGCGCCGGCGGAGCCAGGACAGGTTGCATTTTTTCTGCCCCACCGCCTGGGAAAGCTCCCTGGGGGGGACCAGGATGGCCGCAGGGGCCTCTCCCCGCTCCTCCGCCGCCCGGCAAACCCGGCGGCGAAAGACCCTGCTCCGGCAGAGCTCCCCCAGGGCGGGGTGGACACAGCCCCCCACCGCCTCCCGGGAAAGCTGCTCCGAGGGGTGGAGCCCCAGGCGGATCACCCGGATGCCCCGCTCCTCAAACAGCTCCAGAAGCCGGGCGCAGAGCTCCACCGTTTCCTCCAGAGAAGGGGGGACATATTCCCCCCGGGCCATCAGCTCCGCCAGGAGGGTCCCCCGGAGCACCGCCGTAGGGTAAATCCGCACCGTATCGGGGGAAAGCTCCGCCAGCCGGCAGCCGGTCCCCCAGTCCAGCTCCGGGCTGCTCCGGTAAAGGCCGGTCATCATCTGGAGCCCCAGCTCAAAGCCCCCGTTCCGGATCAGGGCGGCGGCCTCCGCCGCCTGCTCCGCGGTATGGCCCCGGCGGTTCGCTTCCAACACTTTATTATACAGGGATTGGGCCCCCAACTCAATAGCCCGGACCCCATACCGCCGCAAAATCCCAAGGATTTCCATATCCACCGCGTCAGGGCGGGTGGAAATTCGGATTCCGCCGAACCGGGGATGCCGCCGCAGGGGCTGCACCGCCTCCAGGAAGGCGATCATTTCCTCCCGGGGGATGGCGGTGAAGCTGCCGCCGAAAAAGGCGATCTCCGCCCGGGGGAACCTGGGCGGCAGCTCCTCTAGGCCCCGGCGGCACAGCCGGGCCGCCTCCGCCGGGGAAGGGGCCCCGCCCGCCCCGGAAATGGCGTGCTGGTCGCAGAAGCTGCACCGCTGGGGGCAGCCCACGTGGGGCACGAAAACCGGGATGGAGGCATGGGGCGAAGCCGGCTCCCTCATTCCCCCATCAGCTCCAGGGCCTCCTTGGCGGCAAGCTGCTCCGCGCCCTTCTTGCTCCTGGATTCCCCCCGGCCGATGACGTTGCTGTTGAGGCGCACCTCCACCACAAAGTGTTTGTCGTGGTCGGGGCCCTCCTCCTTCACCAGGACATAGCTCACCCTCTCCTCCGGGTTCTGCTGGATGATTTCCTGGAGCATGGTCTTATAGTCCACAAAGGCGCTTTTCTCCCCGGCGTCCAGGCCCTCCCTGGCAAAGCGGAGGACAAACCGGGTGGCGGGCTCCAGGCCGCCGTCCAGGAAAATGGCGGCGATCAGGGCCTCGAAGGCGTCGGAAACCACCGAGGGGCGGGTCCGCCCCCCCATCTGCTCCTCCCCCTTCCCCAGCAGCAGCTCCTCCCCCAGGCCGATCTCCTGAGCGAAGCGGAACAGGGATTTCTCGCAGACGATGGAGGCCCGGATCTTGGTCAGGTCCCCCTCGTCCAGGTGGAAGCGGTGGAAGATGTAATTGGACACCACCAGGGACAGCACCGCGTCCCCCAGGAACTCCAGCCGCTCGTTGCACTCCGGCCGTTCCTTGGATTCGTTGGAATAGGAGGAGTGGGTCAGGGCGCGCCTTAAGTATTTTTTGTTTTTAAACTGGTATCCGATCCGTTCTTCCAGAGTCATTGCCGCAATCCTTTCTACTTCATGGCTTGATTTTGGGGAAAAGGTTATTCCTCCTCCCCCTCCTTGGCGAGGCAGGCGGTGATCTCCTCCACCACGCCGTGCTCGCAGCAGAGCATGGCCTGGCGGATGGCGTTTTTGAAGGCCTTTCCGTCGGAGTTGCCGTGGGCCTTGATGACAGGGCGCCGGATCCCCAGCAGAAGGGCTCCCCCCACCTCGCTGGCGTCCAGCTTCTTTTTGAAGCCCTGGACCTGCTTTGCCAGCAGCACGGCGCCGATCTTGGTCCCCAGGGAGGCCATGAACATGGTCTTCAGCTCCCCGGCGAACATTTTGGCAAGGCCCTCGGTGAGCTTCAGCACCACGTTGCCGGTGAAGCCGTCGCACACCGCCACATCGCAGCCCCCCAGGGGGATCTCCCGGGCCTCCACGTTGCCCACATAGTTGACCCCGGCGTTTTTCAGGAGCTTGTTGGCCTCCACCTGGAGATCGGTGCCCTTGGAATCCTCGGTGCCGATGTTCACCACCCCGACCCGGGGGTTCTTCACCCCCATGATCCGCTCCATGTACACCGAGCCCATGACGCCAAACTGCCGGAGCATCTCGGGGCGGCATTCCTGGTTGGCCCCCGAGTCCAGCAGCATATAATGCCCCTTGGAATTGGGGATGATGGTGCCGATGGCGGCGCGCTTCACCCCCCGGATCCGCTTGACGATCATGGTAGCCCCCACCACCATGGCCCCGGTGCTGCCGGCGGTGATGAAGGCGTCCCCCTCCCCGGCGGCCAGCATCTGGAATCCCTTGGCCATGGAGCAGTCGCTGTACTTCTTCAAAATCTGGGTGGGCTCCTCGCACACCGGGATCACCGCGGGGGCGTGGGCGATCTCCATGCCGTCCAGGGAGATCCCTTTCTCCCTGGCGGCGGAGCGGATCTGCTCCTCGTCCCCGGTGAGGATCACCTGGGCCCCCAGCTCCTTCACCGCCTGGGCGCAGCCCTCCAGCACCGCCCCGGGGGCGTTGTCGCCGCCGAAGGCGTCAATGATAATCTTCATACTCCTGATTCCTCCTCCTGCAGATACCGCCGCAGCGAAGCTACGGCCCGGTCGGCCATTTTGGTGTATCGGAGCTCCTTGTTCCGCTCATGGACCTCCAGAGGCGGAAGGATCCCCATATTGCAGCCCATGGGCTGGAAATCGGTGACGGTGGGGTCGCTGATATAGGCGCAGAGGGCCCCCGTCATGGTGTCCCGGGGCAGGGGCCTGGCCTCCCTGCCGGAAAGGCGCCGGGCCAGGCTCCGCCCCGCCACAATGCCGCTGGCGGCGGACTCGATATAGCCCTCCACCCCGGTAATCTGCCCGGCAAAGTAAAGATTATCCATTTTCCGCAGCCGGAAAAGGGGGTCCAGCAGCCGGGGGGAATCCAGAAAGGTGTTGCGGTGCATCACCCCGTAGCGCATGAACTGGGCGTTCTGAAGCCCCGGAATCATCCGGAACACCCGCTGCTGCTCGGGGAAGGTGAGGTTGGTCTGGAAGCCGACGATGTTATAAAGGCTCCCGTCGGCGTTGTCCCGCCGGAGCTGGATGTTGGCCCAGGGGCGGTGCCCCGTCCAGGGGACCTTGATCCCCACCGGGCGCATGGGGCCGAAGCGGAGGGTGTCCCTTCCCCGCCGGGCCATCACCTCGATGGGCATACAGCCCTCATAAACCTTGAAATATTCCCGTTCAAAGGGTTTCAGCTCCACCGCCTGGGCCGAAACCAGGGCGTCGTAGAAGGCGTCATACTCCGGCTGGGTGAAGGGGCAGTTGATGTAATCCGCCTCCCCCCGGCCGTACCGGGTGGCGAAAAAGGTCCTCTCCCGGTCGATGGAATCAAAGGCCACAATGGGGGCGGAAGCGTCGTAAAAGCTGAGGTACTTTTCCCCGCACAGCGCCCCAATGGCGTCGGAGAGGGCCTGGGAGGTGAGTGGCCCCGAGGCGATCACCGCGTTCTCCAGGGGGACCTGGGTGATTTCCGTCCCGGCCGCCAGGGTGATCCCGGGATGGGCCATGATCCGCCGGGTGACCGCGGCGGAAAAAAGCTCCCGGTCCACCGCCAGGGCGCCCCCGGCGGAAACCGCGGCCTCCTCCGCCGCCTCCAGCACCAGGGAGCCCATCAGGGCCATCTCCTCCTTCAAAAGGCCGGCGGCGGAGGTGTGGCGGGTGGCCTTGAGGGAATTGGAGCAGACCAGCTCCGCCAACCCCGGGCTATGGTGGGCGGGGGAGAATTTGGCCGGCTTCATTTCGTAGAGGGTCACCTCATGGCCGGCGCCCGCCAGGGCCCAGGCGGCCTCGCAGCCCGCCAGCCCCGCTCCCACCACCGCGGCCTTACTCATCCTTCTTCTCCTTCCCGGCGGAGGCGGCCTTCTCAAAGCCGCAGCCCTCCTTCAGGCAGTGGACTTTTTTCAGCCTGCCGTTTTTGCGGAACAGGGTGGACCCGCACTTGGGGCAGGTTTCCGCCAGGGGGGTGTCCCAGGTCATGAAGGTGCATTCGGGATAGCCGGAGCAGCCGTAAAAGGTCCGCCCGGTTTTGGTGCGCTTGGTCACGATCTTCTTGCCGCACACCGGGCAGAGGCCGGGGGTTTCCTGAACCAGCTTCTTGGTGTTCTTGCACTCCGGGAAGCCGGGGCAGGCCAGGAACTTCCCGAAGCGGCCGTGCTTGATGACCATTTTCCGCCCGCACAGCTCGCAGACCACGTCGGTTTCTTCATCGGGCACCTTCATGCGGGTACCCTCCATGTTCTTTTCCGCTTCCTTCAGGTTGGCGTCAAAGTCCTTGTAAAAATCGGAGATAACCCCTTCCCAGTCGGCGCTGCCGTCCTCCACCTCGTCCAGCTTCCGCTCCATGTCGGCGGTGAAATCGGTGTCCACAATGTCCTTGAACTGTTCCTTCATCAGCTTGGTGGTCACCTCGCCCAGGGCGGTGGGCTTGAGGGCCTTCTGCTCCCGCTCCACATAGCCCCGCTGCTGGATGGTGGTGAGGGTGGGGGCGTAGGTGCTGGGGCGTCCAATGCCGTTTTCCTCCAGGTCCTTGATGAGGGACGCCTCGGTGTACCGCGGCGGGGGCTGGGTGAAGTGCTGGTTGGGCTTCACCTCCGCCACCGCCAGCACCTCCCCTTCCTCCAGGGCGGGCAGGCGGGCGCCGTTCTCCTCATCGCCGTCGGTGGCTTCCACATAAAGAGCTGTAAAGCCGTCAAACTTTACAGTGAACCCCGACGCCTTGAAGCCATGCTTACCGGCGGTGATATCCACCGAAACGGTATCCAGCAGGGCGTTTGCCATCTGGCTGGCGATAAACCGCTCCCATACCAGCTTATAGAGCCTGTACTGGTCGGAGGTCAGGTTGGCCTTCACCTTGCTGGGCACCAGCTCCACCATGGTGGGACGGATGGCCTCGTGGGCGTCCTGGGCGTTTTTCTTGCTCTTGAAAACCCGGGGCTTGGAAAGGGCGTACTCCTCCCCGAAGGTCTGGCGGATGAACTTTTCCGCGTCGGCAAGGGCCTCGTTGGAGATGCGCAGGGAGTCGGTTCTCATGTAGGTGATGAGACCCACCGCCCCCAGGCCGTCGATCTCCACTCCTTCATACAGCTCCTGGGCCACCTTCATGGTGCGCTTGGCCTGGAAGCCCAGCCGCCGGGAGGCGTCCTGCTGGAGGGTGGAGGTGATAAAGGGCGGCGGCGGGGATTTTTTCCGGACCCCTTTTTTGATCCCGGACACCACAAAATCGGCGGAGCCGATTTCCGCCAGGATCTTTTCCGCCTGCTCCCGGTTTTTGATCTCCACCTTTTTTCCATTGGCGCCGTAGTACTTTGCGGGGAAAGGCTTCTTTTCCGCGGCCTTGCCGGATTTCTTGCCCACCAGGGCGTCGATGGTCCAGTATTCCTCCGGCTTGAAGGCCCGGATCTCCTCCTCCCGGTCCACCACCATCCGCACCGCCACCGACTGTACTCTTCCGGCGGAAAGGCCCTTGCGGATCTTTTTCCAGAGGAAGGGGCTGATCTTGTAGCCCACAATGCGGTCCAGAACCCGGCGGGCCTGCTGGGCGTCCACCAGCTGCATATCGATCTTCCGGGGGTGCTCGATGCCGTTTTTCACGCCGCTCTTGGTGATCTCGTTGAAGGTGACCCGGTTATTCTGGTTCACGTCCACCCCCAGGAGATTTGCCAGATGCCAGGAGATGGCCTCCCCCTCCCGGTCGGGGTCGGTGGCCAGGAGGACCTCGTCGCTCTTCTTGGCGGCGGATTTCAGCTTTTTGATCAGGTCCTCCTTCCCCTTGATATTTTCATAGACAGGGGTGAAGCCGTGCTCCACATCCACCCCCAGCTTGCTCTTGGGCAGGTCCCGGACATGGCCCATGGAGGCCATCACCTCATAGCCGTTGCCCAGATACTTTTGGATGGTGGTCGCCTTGGCCGGCGACTCCACAATGACCAGTTTCGACATTTTTTCTTTTACCACCTAATTTTATTTCATGTCACAGGGAAAAGCGTCTGCCCGGGTGCACTCTCACCAGCCCGAAGATTTCCAGTTGGGTCAGGGCCGCCAGCACCGTGTGGGAGGGCAGCCCGCTCCCCTCCGAGATTTCGTCGGAGGTATGGACCGCGCCGTCCTCCAGCGCGGAAAAGACCTTCTGCTGCGCTTCGGTGAGGTAGGCGGGCAGAGGCTGCTGCACAGCCCTCCCGGGCGTCCGGGACTTTGCCGCGGCTCTCTTTTTCCCGGGCCGCTGTTCTACATTATAACCGCTTTTGTCAAATTCTTCAAACAAACTTTTCTGCTCCGCCTCGGGAAGCTCCTTTTCCGCCGGCTCCCAGCGGATCAGGTGGCGGTACTCCTCCAGGACGCTTTCCGCCCCGTCCGCCACCCTGGCCCCCTGCCGGATCAGGTAATTCGGGCCCTGGGAAAGCTCGGAAAAAATACTCCCGGGGACGGCGAAAACGTCCCGGTTCTGGGTGAGGGCGTGTCCCGCCGTGATGAGGGAACCGCTGCGGCGGGTCCCCTCCACCACCACCGTGCCGTTGCTGAGGCCGGAGATGATCCTGTTCCGGATGGGAAAATGGTGGGGCGCAGGGGGCGTTCCCGGCGGGAATTCCGAAACCACCGCCCCGCCGTAACCCACCATCATCTCCCGGAGGCGGGCGTTTTCCGCCGGGTAGGCCACGTCGATGCCGCAGCCCTGGACCCCGATGGTCCTTCCCCCCGCCTTCAGGGCCGCCATGTGGCAGACGGTATCGATCCCCCGGGCAAGGCCGCTGACGATCACCGCCCCCTTGGCAGCCAGCTCCCCGGCGATGGCCTCCGCCGCCCGCTCCCCGTATTCGGTGCAGCGGCGGGTGCCCACCATGGCGACGGCCAGCTCCTCATCCAGCCCCTCCAGGCTCCCCAGGACATAAAGGACCCAGGGACAGGCGTAAATCTCCCGGAGGCGCTGGGGGTACTCCGGGTCGTCCGGCGTCAGGATGGCGCAGCCGTAATCCTCGCAGAAGGCCGCGATTTCCTCCGGGCGGCTCCCTTCGGCGGCGTCCTTGATCCGCCGGAGCTCTGCCGGGGTAAAAAAGTTCAGTTCTGCCAGCTCGGCCGGGGGCCGCCCGAAAACGGCGTCCGGGTGCCCCAGCCGCGCCAGCACCTTCTGGCCCCGGGTGGTGCCGTATCCAAAAACCTGCTGGAAGCGAATCCAGCTTTCTTTTCCGTCCATTCCTTTCCCCCTCCCCGAAGCCGCAAAAGCAAAGGCCCCCGTATCCTTCCGGGATTTCCTGAAAATCCGGCGGTTCAGACCCGCCGGCTCCTGCCCGACATTTCCCACATCAGCACCGTGGCGGCCGCGGCGGCGTTGAGGGATTCAATTCCCGGGGCCATGGGGATATAAACAGCGGCGCCGCAGGCGGCCAGCACCCGGGGGGAAACCCCGTTCCCCTCGTTGCCCACCACAACCGCCAGCCCCTCCGGGCAGTTCTCCAGGGCCCTTGCCCCTACCCCGCCGGGGTCCAGAGCGGCGGCATAGGTGCGGATCCCCGCCTCCCGCATCCGATGGACCTCAGCGGCAAGGTCGCCGCAGCGGCGGATGGGCTGGCGGAAAACGCTGCCCATAGTGCTGCGCAGCACCTTGGGGGAAAAACAGTCGGGGCACTCCCGGGAAAGCACCAGCCCGGTGATGCCGAAGGCCTCCGCCCCCCGGATGATGGTCCCCAGGTTCCCCGGGTCCTGGAGCCCGTCCAGCAGCAGGTACCGCCCCCGGGGCTCCAGGGGAAGGTCCCGCTCCTCCGGCAGGGGGCAGAGATAGAAAACCCCCTGGGGGGCGGCGGTATCCGAAACGGCCCCCGCCACCTCGGGGGTGATCCGAAGCAGCCGGGCGGCGGGTGCCTCCTCCAGCCACGGGTTTTTCTCCAGGGCCTCCCGGGTGGCCAGAAGGGTGCCGGCCCCCGGGAAAGCGGACAGGGCCTCCCGGCAGAGCCGGACCCCCTCCGCCAGGAACAGCCCTTCCTCCCGGCGCTCCCGGGCGCTGGAACGGAGCCTGCGGCACAGCTTCACCGTGGGGTTTTCCCGGGAAGAAATCAGCCCCTCCATCCGCCCCCTCCTTCCTTTTTCTTCCCCCTCCGGCAAAAAACGGCAGGGGGCGTTTTCATGAAAATACGCCCGCATCAAATCCAGACGCGGGCGTTGTGAGGCTTTTTACAGCGCGGCCTTGGCCTTCTCCACAAGAGCGGTAAAGGCCGCCGCATCATGGATCGCCAGCTCGGACAGCATCTTCCGGTTCAAGACAACCCCGGCCTTCTTCAGGCCGTTCATAAACTGGGAATAGTTGATGCCGTTCATCTTGCAGGCGGCGGAAATACGGGTGATCCACAGCTTCCGGAAATCGCGCTTTCTCTGCTTCCGCCCCGCGAAAGCGTAGTTGCCGGACTTTTTCACAGCCTGCTTGGCCATTTTAAAATGGGTGCTCTTCGCTCCGAAATAGCCCTTGGCCAGCTTCAGCACCTTTTTTCTTCTTTTTCTGGTCATCATCGCTCTTTTAATACGAGCCATTGTTATTTACCTCCAATTGTTGCTGTTTTTTCAGGTCCCGAAAGCCGCCTTTTTATTTGTAGGGCACCAGCAGCTTGATGGCGGCCACATTGGTCTTGTCCGCATAGGTGGCCTGGCGCAGGCCGCGCTTACGCTTGGTGGTCTTTTTGTTGAGGATATGGGATTTATAGGCCTTGGCCCGTTTGATCTTCCCAGTCTTGGTGAGCTTGAAGCGTTTCTTGGCACCGGAATGAGTTTTCAGCTTAGGCATTTTCTTTTCCTCCTGTTGGTTTACTTGCAGGCTTTGCGTTCAAGAACATGATCATGCTGCGGCCTTCCAGCTTGGGGGGCTTCTCAACGCTTCCGTATTCCGCGCAGGCGTCGGCGAATTTCTTCATAATGCCGGTGCCCAGGTTGGCGTGGGCCATTTCACGGCCGCGGAACCGGATGGAAACCTTGACCTTGTCCCCCCCTGTGAGAAACCGCTTGGCGTGTCCCGCCTTTGTTTCAAAATCGTGGGTGTCGATGTTCAGGGAAAGGCGAATCTCCTTGATATCGGTGACCTTCTGATTTTTCTTGGCCTCTTTCTCGCGCTTGGCCTGTTCAAAGCGGTATTTGCCGTAGTCCATGATGCGGCAGACCGGGGGGACCGCCTGGGGAGCAATCTTCACAAGGTCCAGGTTCTTTTCGATTGCCATATCCATGGCGCTCCTGATGGAAACAATCCCCAGCTGTTCGCCGGTATCGCTGATCAGGCGCACTTCCTTGTCGCGGATCTCCTCATTGATCTGCAGTTCTTTGGTTGCGATTGCAAAGCACCTCCAGTATTTCAGATAATACAAAGCGTGGACAATGTGATTCGCCCACGCTCAACAAACCCACACCGCCGCCCCTGGAGGCGCCGGCAAAAAGCTTCATTGACCATGCCGCGCCGCTGGCGGGCAGGTGAGAACGAATCAACAGTTCTGCTTTGTTTTCCAATTAAGGATACCAGCGCCGGGGCCTTTTGTCAAGGGGGGACCGGGACTTTTTCTCCCGTTTTTACGGCACCGGCACCTCCCGGCCCAGGGAAAAGGAATAAATCACCTTCTCCCGGATGGGGATGCCCAGATATTCCTCCAGGATGGCCCGGTAAAGCTCCAGCTGGATCCCGTACCGTTCCGCCAGCTCCTCCCCCCGCTCCACCCGGTCGGTCTTATAGTCGATGATGGTCCCCCGCTCCCCTTCCAGGATGACGCAGTCGGCGATGCCCTGGACCACCGTCGCGCCGCCGATCCTCAGGCCGGGGACGGCCTCCTCCAGCTCGCCGGGGGTGAACTCCTTCAAAAAACGGATCTCCCGGTACACCTTGTCCGCCGCCAGCACCCGTTTCCCAATGGGGCCGCGGAAAAAGGCCTCCACCATCCCCAGGTCCATCTGGTCCGCCTCCTCCGGGGTGATGAAGCCCCTCTCCCGGAGCCTAGCGGCCTCTTTTCGGGGGTCCTCCGCCGCGGCCGCCAGGTCGGCAAACTGCATGAACTTGTGGGCGGCGATCCCCCGCTCGGTGGGGGTCATAGACTGGCCCATCAGGCATTTAGGCCGCCTGCGGAAGAAGTACCGCTCCTCCCCGGCGGAGGCGTGGGTCAGCTCCGAAACCGAAAGCTTGGAGGGGGTGGCCACATCCTCCGGGTAAGGGTACCGGAAGGCCGCCGCCTGGCGCAGCCGGCCCAGGGCCTCCGGGTCGGCGGGCACCCGCTCCATGGCCGCGGCGGTGCCGGCCCGATCTGCCTCCCCGGCCCTGCGGACCCGCACCACCTCCAGCCTGCCCTGGCAGCCGCCGGGCAAAGGGGAGGGCGCCCTTCCCTCCGGGAGCAGCTCCGGCGGGAAGTCCCGGTGGCGCACCAGGATTTCCGCCAGCCAGTCCAGCAGGCAGCGGGCGGAGCGCATCACCCAGGGCTGGGCCCCACCCTCCCCAAAGGGATGCCCCCCCGCCGCGGAGAGCTTTTTCAGCCCCGGGTCGCTCCCCACCAGGTAGAGCTTCTCCCGGGCCCGGGTCATGGCCACATAAAGGAGCCGCAGCTCCTCCGAGAGCAGCGCCTGGCGGTTTTTCTCCGCCATGGCGGCCCGGGCCAGGGTTTCATGCTCCTGCATCATCCGGTTGTCCCGCAGGGTGCAGGCGGCCCCCAGGTCCGGGTTCAGCAGCACCTCGGCGGACAGGTCCCGCAGGTTGAAGGGGGCCGAGGTGTCCGCCAGGAAAACCACCGGGAATTCCAGGCCCTTGGACTTGTGGATGCTCATGATGGAAACCGCGTCCCCTGCCGCCGGCGAAGCGGACGGCAGGTCGCTGTCCAGCTCCTGGAGGGAGGAAAGGTAGGAAACAAAGTCCCCGAAATCCCCGCCCCGGCGCTGGTAGCCCGCCGCGTAATCCAGCAGCAGACGGAGGTTGGCCGCCCGGGTTTCCCCGCCGGGCATCACCCGGACCTTGTCCGGCAGCCCTGTGGCGGCATAGAGCTCCATGAGAAGCTCCTGGACCGGCAGGGCGGAGGCCATGTCCCGCATCCTGCGGTAGTCCCTTTGGAAGGCCTCCAGGGGGCCCTGGAGCTCCTCCCCGGCGGCGGCGAAATATCTGTAAAGGCTCTTGCCTTTGCACTTCAATCGCAGGGCCGCCACCTGCTCCGCGGTACAGCCGTACATGGGGGAAAGGAGCACCTGGCACAGCTCCCGGTCCAGGAGGGGGTTGGCGATGAGCTTCAAAAAGGCCACCACCGGCGCCACCTCCCGGCTTTCCAGGAAGCCCGCCTGGCGCTCCGCCCAGCAGCGGATGCCTCTTTTGGCCAGGGCGGCGCTGTACCGCTCCGCCTTGTTCTTAGGGGAGCGCAGAAGGATGCAGATGTCCCCCGGGCCCACCGGCCGGCGGCCCCCTTTTTCCTCCACCGAAAAGCCCCGCTCCAGAAGGGATCGGATCTCCGCCGCGATGTATTCCGCCTCCAGGGCGGAGGCGTCCCCGGCGTCCTCCTCCGGGTCCACCACCGCCAGGGTCACCGGCCTTTCCAGGGCGTAGTCGTATTCCGCCGCCGCCGCCAGGGCGTCCTCCTCCCGGTAGTACATCTCCCCCACCGTGGGGCACATGGCGGCCCGGAAAAAGTCGTTGATGAGGCCGGTGGTTTCCTTCCGGGTGCGGAAATTGGCGTTGAGGGCGATTTTGGCGGGGAAATGTTCCCCGTCGTAGGGGGCGTAAGCTTCCTTTTTCCCCAGGAAGATTTCCGGGCGGGCCTGGCGGAAGCGGTAGATGCTCTGCTTGACGTCCCCCACCATGAACAGGTTCTCCCCCCCGCGGGAAACGGCGGCGAAGATCATCTCCTGGGCGGCGTTGGTGTCCTGGTACTCATCCACCAGCACCTCCTGGTACCGTTCCGCCACCTCCCTGGCCACGGGGCTGAGGGTATGCCCCCCTTCCCCGTCCCCCTGGTAAAGGAGGGCCAGGGCGTAATGCTCCAGGTCCCCGAAATCCAGCAGGTGCCTTTCCAGCTTCGCCTTCCCCAGCTCCTCGCCGAAGCGCAGGGTCAGGCGGAACAGCCTGCGGATCACCGGCTCCTGCCGCTCCATATCCCGGCGGTACTGGGCGCTGTCCATGAGAAAGCACTTGGTTTTCAGGCGGGTGATCAGCTCCTTCACCGCCTTGCGGTTCTCCTGGACCCGCTGCTTCTTTTCCGGGTCGGGGTGTTTCCGGGAAAGGGGGGACAGCTTCCCAAAGGAGGTCATGGAAAAAACCTCACAGCAGCGGTCCCAGCTCCCCTCCAGAAGGGCGTTCCGGCAGGCGTCCAGGGCGGCGGCGTCCAGGAGGAAGGCGCCGAGATAGGCCTTCTCCATCTCCCCGTCCCCCCGGATCAGGGCGATGGTCTCCCCGGTAAGGCGGCGGCAGTAATCCACCGCTTCCCCGGCATATTCCATCAGGATTTTCCCCCAGGGGGTTTCCTCCAGGGGCTTTTGGGCGTCGTACTCCCCCAGGGCCCGCTCCATCCACTCCTCATAGAAAGGGTGGTTGCGGACAAATTCATAGAGCTTCAGGATATTCCGTTCCAGGCCGCTGTCGCTGCGGGCGGTGGAGAGCAGCTCCACCAGGTCGAAAAAGCCCTCCTCCCCGGCGGCGTAGGCCTCCTCGATCACCCGCCGGACGGTGCGGTTTTTCAGCACCTCCAGCTCCCGCTCCTCGGCGATGCGGAAATCCGCCGGGATTCCCAGCTGCTGGAAATAGCTCCGGATGAGGGTGATGCAGAAGGCGTGGATGGTGCTGATCTGGGCCGACTCCAGCAGAAGCTGCTGCCGGGCCAGGCGGGGATTGCCGGGGTCCTCCCGGGAAAGCTCCCACAGCCGGCGGGAAATCCGCTGCTTCATCTCCCGGGCGGCGGCGTTGGAAAAGGTCACCACCAGCAGGCGGTCGGCGTCCACCGGGTCCTCCCGCCGGGTGAGCATCCGGATGACCCGCTCCACCAGCACCGCCGTCTTGCCGCTGCCTGCGGCGGCGGAAACCAGAATGCTGCCGCCCCGACCCTCAATGGCCTGAAGCTGCTCCCGGGTCCACTGGACCTCCTTCATTCCTCATCCTCCCCCTTCCCGGTTTCCTCCTGCCCCTCCCCGGGGCGGGCGGCGGCGTTGCAGAGCTGCCGGTAATCGCAGTAATCACAGGGATCCAGCCGGGGGCTTTTGGCGGGGCGGGGGCTCACCCTGCCCCCCAGCAGCTCATCGGCCATCTCCCGGATATTCTGATACACCAGCTGCCGGATCTGGGCAAATTCCTCCCGGCTGCCGGTCTTGGAGGCGGCGGTGAAGGTGTCGTCCTTCTTTTTCTGCACCGGGATGTATTTTCCCTCCAGCTCCCGCTCCATGGCCCGGAGGACGTTTTCCTCCCCCAGCACCAGGCCGCTCATCTGGAGCCGCCTGTCCACCTCCCGGCGCACCTCCTCCGGGTCGGCGTCCACCGAGGTCCTGACGGCGGAAACATTCCCCGGCATATACAGGATGCCGGCGGGCTCCAGAGGGCCGTAGGGCGTTGACGGGTCGTCACAGAGGGTGAAGAGGTAGATGAGCATCTGCATATTCAGGCCCTGGAGCACCTCCTCCAGGCGGAATTCCTTTCCCCCGGATTTGTAGTCCACCACCCGGGCATAGGAGCCTGTTGCGTCCCGGAAGGCGTCCACCCGGTCGATTTTCCCGGTGATGGCCACCGGCGTGCCGTCCGAGGCCCGGATGGGCAGGGGATGGACCACCCCGTCCTCCCCCACCGGCACCTCCATCCCCACCGCCCGGAAGGCGCTCTGGGAAAACTCCTCCCCCAGGTGCCGGGCCAGGAGGAAAAGCACCGAAACCAGCCGCTCAAACTGGTACTTCAGCCGGGAGGTGAGGCTGCCCATATCCGGCACCACCAGCTCCAGGTACTCCCGGAGATACTGCCGCACCAGCTCCCGCAGCTCCTGGTCGGGGAGCTGCCCCACCGCCCGGTCCCCCCGCTCCTTCAGGAGCCGCTCCAGGACATAGTGGATGGCGGTGCCCGACTCCAGGGGGGAATATTCCGCCCTTTTCCGGGGGGAAAGCTTCAGCAGGTATTCGCAGAAGAAAAGGCAGGGGCAGCGGTAATAATTCTCGATCCGGGTGGGGGAAAGGGAAATCTTCTCCCCCAGCAGCTTCTTCGCCGTGGCCGGGGCGATGTCCCCCATGGGCAGGTCCCTGGCCAGGGCCGAAAGGGCCTCCAGATACGCCCGGTCCCCCAGCTCCTCCAGAAGCTCCGCCACGGGGCCCACCCTTTGGTCCCCCTCGGCCAGCAGAGCGGCGCAGGCGCTTCTGGCGGTTTCCCGGGTGGCGATGAAAAAGTAAGGGGAAAGCTGCCCCAGGTGGGTAAGCCGGTCCGGGAAGCTCTCCAGCAGGCGGCCCATCATCAGGGAGGGCTCCATAGCCTCCCCGGTGAGGTCACTCCTGGCCCAGGAGGCGTAAAGCCGCTCCCTGGGGGCGCAGAGGGCGGAATAGAGATAGAACCGCTCCAGCAGGGCCTTTTCCACCCCCGGCGCGGCGATCTCCACCCCCTGGAGGATCAGCTTTTCCCGCTCCCGGTCGGTGAAGACCCCTCCCGGGCTTCCCTTGGCCGGGAACACCCCTTCGTTGAGCCCCAGGACAAACACTCCCCGGGGGGAATCCAGCCGGATGGTGTCGGCGGAGCCGGCCAGCACCTGGTCGTTGGTGGAGGGGATGTTCCCCAGCTCGGCGCAGCCCAGGGCCAGGAGAAAGAGCTGGGTCAGCTCCCGCACCGTATAGCGGACACCGGCCAGATGGTCGGAAAAAAGGTCCAGCACATCCACCATGTAGTTCCAGAGGCGGTCGTTTTCCCGACCCCGCTCCAGGCCGTGGTCGGGGTCCCCGGAAAAGTATTTTTTCAGGTTCTCCAGGGCCCCGGTGCGGCTGAAAAAGCCGTACAGCCCCCGGGCAAAGCTCTCCCCATTCCCCGGCGCCAGCCGCCCCTCCAGCTCCTGCAGGGGCTCCATCACCCGGCGGCGGGCCTCCTCCACCTCCGCCAGGGCCCGAGCGTACCGCTGGGGGTCCTCGTCCCGGAAGCCCCGGGGATTGTTGCGGAAGGGGCTCTCCCAGCCCCTTCCCTCCACCGACCAGACATAGGCGTAGTTCTCCAGGGCGGCGGCCTGCTCCACCGGCAGGGCCAGGGCGGGCGAGCGGGCGAGCTTCAGCACCGCCTCGGTTTTGTAGCCGCCACTCACCGCCTCCAGGGCTGCCGCCGCGAAGGTCACCACCGGCCGGGAAAGGGGGGAGTCCTTCCGCTCCATGAATACCGGCAGGCCGTAGGAGGCAAAGGCGCTGGATACCGCCGCCCGGTAGTCCTCCAGGTCCCGGCAGACCAGGGCCAGGTCCCGGTACCGCCAGCCCTCCTCCCGCACCAGCCGGGACATCTCAGCGGCGGCGAAGCGGGCCTCCTCATACCTGTCCCGGGCCGACAGGAGCCGGAGCCCCTCCCCCGGGCAGCCGTCCGGCGCCCCGCCCCTGGCCAGCTCCTCCACCGCGCCCAGCACCGGCACGGCGGCGCGGCGGTTCTCCTCCAGGCAGACCGGCGCCGCCACGGGAACAAAATGCTCCCGGGCGTAGCGTAGCAGGCCCTGGGCCGTCTTTTTCTGGCCGGTGAAGATGTCCTCCCCCTCCCCCTGGGCGAGGCCGTCGGCGCAGAGGGAAAGGCACACCTCCTCCCCCTGCTCCAGCATGGCGTGGAGCATCTGCCGCTCCGGGGGGCTGAAAAAGCTGAAGCCGTCGATAAAAACCCGGCAGCCCTCAAAATACCGGCCCTCCGCCGCCATCTCGGCGGCCTTGGCGATATCGTCCAGGGGGTCGCTGTAGCTGCGGTCCACCATGGCCTGGTAGGCCCCGAAGATGCTCCCCACATCCCGGAGCTTGGCCGCAAGGCGGGAATCCTCCACCCGGGAGGCCGTTTCCAGCAGCCGCTCCGGGTAGGCGCCGCTCTGCTTGAGCTCCTCCACCGTTTCCAGCATGGTGTTCAGGAAGGAAACCCGGTCCTTCTGCCTACCGTAGACCTCCAGGGTGTCCTCCATCTCCTCCACCGCCAGCCGCATCAGCACCAGGCGGGCGGCGTCGGTGAGGCGCTTCCGGGCAAGGCCGCCC
>CAJFUT010000004.1 GCA_904420255.1 uncultured Angelakisella sp.
GGGCGGAGGCCTCCCGGGCCTCCCCCCGGCGGGCCCTGGAAAGATACGCCTCCATGTCCGCCTGCCAGCTGGGCTCCGGGGCTTCCTCAGCCCGGGAGGGCTGGGCGGGCTGCCGCTCCGGCGGAGGGGCTTCCTCCTTCCGGGACGGCGGGGCGGGAGCGGTCGGCTCCTCTCCCCCGGAAACCGCCTGGGCGGGCTCCTCCCCGGCCGGGGCCGGGGGCTCCGCCTCCTCCGGGAGAGCCTCCCTGGCGTGGGCGGGCCGGGAGCCCTTCTTTTTGGAGAACTTCCCTTCGCTTTTGACGTCGGAAATCAGGGAGCTGATGAAGGTTTTCCGCTCCTTGGGCTCCTCGTGGGGCTCCTCCGGCTCCTGGACCTGGTAATGGGCCAGCATCTGGTCGTAGTCCATTTCCCCGCCCCGGAGCCAGCCGTTGTCCTCCGGCCGGGGGGGCCTGTCCTTGGAAGCCATATTCATCAACTCCTTTCCCCGGGGAATCGCCGCGCCCTGGGCTTTCCTCCGCCCCTGCTTCGGGGAGAGGGCTTTGGGTGGCAAACAAAGTAATTATAGCTTTTTTTCGGAGAAAAAGCAAGAAACCCCCGCTTCTCCTTCCGAAAACCGCCGATGGCCCTATTGTACTCCTTTCGGGCCGGAATTTTGTTAAGCCAATGTTACAAATCCCGAAGCCACTGTGGCGGGCGGGCGAACGAGGGGGGACCGGCGGCGGGGCCTTCCCCGCCACGCCGCGCTGATTTCCCCCCGCCCGGCGAAGAAGCCCTCGCCGCCGCGTCCATTTCCAATTTTCAAGCAGGGCCTCATATTTTTTTACAATCCATTCGCATTTCCCTGTCGAATCTATGATAAAATGATGTTATAGAACCATTGCGCCCCAAAGGCCCGGCGCCGTCCCCGCCGGGAGGGGCGGAGAAAGAAGGAGGAACCCCTCATGAAATATTCCCCTGTGATGGAAAAAATTTCGCTGCCCGCCATGCTGGAGGAGCTTTCCCGCAGCCCGGCGGAGCTGGTCGCCCGGGAGGAGGAGGCCTTCCGGCAGCGGATGGAGGCGGTGGTGGCCCAGGCGGAGGCCCAAAAGACCCAGATTGTCCTCCTCAGCGGCCCCTCCTCCTCCGGCAAGACCACCGCCTCCCGCCTGCTGGCAGCGGGGCTGAGCCGGGACGGCAGCCGCTCCTGCCGCATCTCCCTGGACGACTTCTACAAGGACCGCCAATCGGTCCCCACCTGGGAGGACGGCCAGAAAAACTTTGAAAGCGTGGACGGCCTGGACCTGGCGGCCCTGGCCCGGTGCATGGAGGAGCTGTTCCACAAGGGCCGGGCCCGGTTCCCCATCTTCGACTTTGCCACCGGCAAACGCTCCCCCCTGAGCCGGGAGCTGGTTTTTGACGACAACACCTGCCTCATCTTCGAGGGGCTCCATGCCCTGAACCCCAAGCTGGAGCCCTGCCTGGGCGGCCACCCCGCCCTGCGGCTTTACATCAGCGTCCACAGCGACTTTGTGGACAGCCGGGGCCGGGTGGTGCTGCCGGCCCGGGACCTGCGGCTGCTCCGGCGGCTGCTCCGGGACCTGGTCCGCCGGGACACCAACGCCGCCGGCACCCTGATGCTGTGGGACTATGTCCTGCGGGGGGAGGAGCTTTACCTCTGGCCCTACCGCCCCCTGGCGGATGTCCACATCAACTCCACCCACGGCTACGAGCCCTTCCTCTACCGCAGCCAGGCCATGGCCATGCTGCGGGAGGTGGGGCCGGAGGATATGCACCAGGAAACCATCCAGCGGATTCTGGAGGCTCTGGAAGACCTGCCGGACCTGAGCCGGGAGCTGGTGCCCCAGAACTCCCTGCTCCAGGAATTCATCGGCGTCAAATAAATCCACAGCGGCCAGGGCTCCCCGCCGTTCCAAATCCCCCCCGCTGCGGAGCATCACCGTTTTTCCCCAGGCCAGGCAGATCATCCCATCTGCGGACAAAACACGCGGCGGCCGGGCTCTCCCGGCCCGCCGGGGAAAGGAAGGACAATATGAAACTGCGATTCTACGGCGCGGACAAGGAAGTCACCGGCTCCTGCCACCAGGTGGAGGTCCGGGGCAAAAAAATCCTCATCGACTGCGGGCTCCAGCAGGGAGGCGACGAGCTGGACGACAACGCCCTCCCCTTCTCCCCGGGGGAGGTGGACTGCGTCCTGGTGACCCACGCCCACATCGACCACAGCGGGCGGCTGCCCCTGCTGGTGAAGGGGGGCTACCAAGGGCCCATCATCGCCACCCGCCTCACCTGCGACCTGCTGAAGATCATGCTGATGGACAGCGCCCGCATCCAGGAAAACGACGCCCAGTGGAAAAACAAGAAGGGGGTACGCTCCGGGGAGGAGCCGGCCGAGCCCCTTTACACCGTGGAGGACGCCCAGGCCGCCCTGGACCTGCTGCAGCCCTGTGAATACGGCCAGGAGCTGGAGCTCTTTGACGGCGCCCGGGCCCTCTTTGTGGACGCCGGGCACCTGCTGGGCTCCGCCAGCATCCTCCTGACCCTTCAGGAGGACGGGCTGACCCGGACCATCGCCTTCTCCGGGGACATCGGCAACACCGACCAGCCCATCATCCGCAACCCTTATTATCTCACCAAGGCGGACTATGTGGTGATGGAATCCACCTACGGCAACCGCATCCACGAGGGGGATGGCTACACGGTGGAGGAGCTGGCCCAGGTCATCGACGACACCCTCCGGAAAAAGGGCAACGTCATCATCCCCTCCTTCGCCGTGGGGCGCACCCAGGAGCTGCTCTATTACATACGGGAGATGAAGGCCCGGAAGCTGGTGCAGTGCGACCCCGATTTCCCCGTCTACGTGGACTCCCCCCTGGCCCTGGAGGCCACCGAGGTCTACTCCGGGGACCTGCGGGGCTACGCCGACGAGGAAACCATCCAGGTGCTGAAAAGCGGCTTCCAGCCCATCCGCTTCTCAAACCTCCGCCTCTGCCGCACCGCCGAGGAATCCAAGCTCCTCAACGCCGACGAGGAGCCAAAGGTCATCATCTCCTCCAGCGGGATGTGCGAGGCGGGGCGGATCCGCCACCACCTGAAGCACAACCTCTGGCGGCCGGAATGCACCATCCTCTTTGTGGGCTACCAGGCCAACGGCACCCTGGGCCGCCTCCTGGTGGACGGGGTGGACACGGTGAAGCTCTTCGGGGAGCGGATCTCGGTCCGGGCCAGGGTGGTCAACTTCCGGGGGATGAGCGGCCACGCCGACAAGGCCGGGCTCCTCAAATGGATCACCTCCTTCGCCCCGGAGAAGCCCCGGAAGGTCTTTGTGGTCCACGGGGAGGAGGAAGCCGCCCTCACCTTCGCGGAAACCATCCGCCTGGAGGGCTACGACCCCCTGGTGCCGGATTTCAAGGCGGTTTACGACCTGGCCGCCAACCGGCTGGTGGAGGCCGGTGTCCCCGCCGCTTCCCTCCACGTCCAGGCCTCGGTGCGCAGGAAGGTTTCCCCCGCCTACCTGCGGCTGCAGCAGATGGGACAGAAGCTGCTGGAAACCATCCGCCACAACGAGGGCGGCGCCAACAAGGACCTGGCCAAATTCGCCGACCAGCTCCAGGCCCTCATCGACAAGTGGGACCGCTGACCCCGGCCCTGGATATCCGGCAAAAAGGGAGCCCTCCGGGGCTCCCTTTTCCTTTTGCCTTTAATAATACCGGGTGCGGACGGTTTTGCCCATCTGCTCCAGGTATTTGCCCAGCTCCTCCACCAGGCGCAGCTTCAGGTTGAGGCTGATGGGGAGGTTGGGGTCCTGATGGGCGGGGTTGATGGCCCGGCCCACATAGAAATTGACGTTGGTGGCCTCCTCAAAGAGCATTTTGGCGATGAGGGAGGCCCCGTCCTGTTTGGTGAGCCAGCTGGGGTCGGCGATCTGGGTGGAAACATACTGGGCCGCCAGTGCCACCACCCGGGCCAAAGTGATGACCCCCTCGGTGACCAGGTCCACCCCCTTGATTTTGGCGATGGGGGGGATATCCTTATCGTAGTAATCCAGGGTGGTGAGGACCGGCTGGCCCAGGTACCGCCCCACCATGGTGCCGGTGGTGCCGCCGCAGACGATCTTCTTCCCTTCCAGGGCGAAGAAATCCCGGCAGATCTCCTCGTCCTGGTCCTTCTCCATGGGCGGGCCGATCATCAGGTTCACCTGCTGCCGCTGGCGGATGCGCAGGGCGGCGATGGTGGTGTCGTCCCCCGGCAGGCCCATGTAAAGGTCCCGGCAGGCGTCGCTGATGGTGGCGGCCATGGACTTTGCGGAAAGCTCCGGGGTATAAATCCGCTGGGCGTAGTCGATGATCTCCGGGAGCTGCCAGCCGAAATTCAGCACCGTCCCCACCCCGGCGTGGATGGCCCCGTCGCTCATCATGATGTACAGGTCCCCGATCTGGCCCTGGAGGCGGGTTTCATAGATGGCCTTTCCGGCGATCTCCCGGCGCTGCCGGGGGTAGTCCAGGCTTTTTCCCTTCCGCAGGAGGATCAGGTCCGGGTTGTCGAACTGGACCAGGTAGACCTCCCCGGTGTATTTCTGCACCTGGAGGATGGTGAAGGTGCAGTAGGCGATGCCCCGGTCCTTGCAGACCGGCAGGGTGAGGGCGATGGTTTCCACGCAGTCCTCCACCGTCATCTCCCCCGCCAGCATGGTGGAGAGAATCTTGGCGGTGAGGGTGGAGAGGATGCTGGCCTTGACGCCGCTGCCCAGGCCGTCGGCCAGCACCATGATGAAGCTGTCCTCCAGGTTCACCGTTTCCACATGGTCCCCGCAGAGCTGCTCCCCCGCCTTGTTCATGGCGAGCCAGCCGCTTTCCAGGTAGAGCTTACCCATGGGCGCTCCCCCCCTTGCCGGATTCGTCGGCCACCGCGCCCCGGAGCTTGGTGAGGGCCACCTTGGTTTCGGCGGTGGTTTCCCCCAGGAGGGAGGCGATCTCCTGGACGGTGCGCATCTGCTTCTGGATGATCCGGTCGGTGACCTCCAGGGTCTGCTGGCGCAGCTCCTGGGCCCGGCGGTTCTCCCGCTCCTGCTGGGTGATGTCCTTCATGATGGCGATGAGGAGCTTGTTTTCAATGTCGTAGACGATGGTTTCCTCCACGAATTTGCGGCAGCCCTCCAGCCAGACCTTCTTATCCCGGATGGGCCGCCCGTCCTCCAGCACCAGGGCGAAGTCCACCGGGTCCACAAACCGCTCCACCGGCTTATGTACCGCCAGGTCCGGCCGCTCCACCTCCAGGAGACGGCAGGCGGCCAGGTTCATCTGCTGCACCGAAAGGTCCTCCCCCACCACCAGGATGGCGTTGGGGGTGGAGCTGATGATCTTGTCCGAGAGGGATTCGGCCCGCTCCCGCATATAGGGCAGGCACATGGTCACCTCCGCCTTGCCGTTATAGACCGCCTTGGCCTTTTCCCGGCAGGTGGGGTAGCCGCAGGAGCCGCAGTTGAGTTCCTGCTCCGGGGTATATTTGCCCATTTTTGCCAGAATCTCCCGCAGCTCCTTCTCCCCGGGGACCCGCTCCCGCACCGGCTGGGGCTCCACATGGCGCTCCAGGGGGACGGCGGAAACCACCCGGAAATCGTTGTTGTCCATGTGGTCCGGGTAGCCGGGGGCGGCGTAGTCGGTGACCTTGTCGTGGCACTCCAGCATCCCGCCCCGGAAGGAGCGCACCATGGGCCCGCCGATGCAGCTCCCCTCGCAGATGCTCATTTCCAGGAAAACCCGGTGGAGGTTGCCGTTTTCAATATCCCGGAGGGCGGCGATGCACTTCTCGGCCCCGTCCACCGCGTAGTAGCGGTACTCGGTGCCGGCCCGGTCCATGCTCTGGATGATCCCCCCGGTCTTGGGGAAGAACCGGGAGCGGAAGCCGGTTTTGTCGCAGGGCACCTCCGGGGGCTGGGCATCCGCTTCCGCCATCCAGTCCCGCAGCTCCTCGTAGGTGAGGACGCAGTCCACCGCCCCGGGGAAGTCCTCCGCCTCCGCCTTCTTGGAAATGCAGGGGCCGATGAACACCACAAAGGCGTCGGGGTACCGCTCCTTGATGGAGCGGGCGTGGGCCTCCATGGGGGAAACCACCGGGGCCAGGCAGCCGATGAGCTGGGGGAAGTACTTCTGGACCAGGCGGATGGCGGAGGGGCAGCAGGTGGAGATGATGATGTCCTGGCTCCCCTCCCGCACCAGCCGCTCGTACTCGGTCTTGACCATATAGGCCCCCATGGCGGTTTCCTCGGCGGCGGCAAAGCCCAGCCCTTCCAAAAGGGCCCGCATCTGCTCGATGCCCTCCACCGGGAAATCCACAATGAAGGACGGGGCCAGGCTGGCCACCACCCGCCGCCCCTGGGCCAGGGCCTCCCGGACCCTTCCCAGATCGGAGCGGACCACCTTGGCGTTCTGGGGGCAGGTGACCACGCACCGGCCGCAGAGGATGCATTCATCGCCGATGATCCTGGCCTGCTGGCCGGAAAACTCGATGGACTTCACCGGGCAGACCCGGATGCATTTGTGGCAGCTTTTGCAGTTAGCGCGCCGCAGTCCCAGTATCTCCATTTCCCTTTATCCCCTCTCCTCCAGGGCCTTTTTCACAATGGCCTCCACGTTGTCCTTGTTCACCCCGGTGATGATCTCGTCGTCGATTTTGATGGTGCAGCCGTCGGTGCAGCGGCCCAGGCAGAAGGAAGCTCCCAGCTGCACCCTGTCCCCCCAGTTCTCCTGGGCCGACAGCTCCTTCAGGCGCTGGATAATGTCATAGGAGCCCCGCAGGTGGCAGGAGCTGCCGATGCAAACAAGTATATTCATGGATAAACGACCTCCTTGGCGTTGGCGGGCTGGGCCGGGATCCCGGCTTTTCCGTATCCCATAGTACAATGAATGGCGTGAAAAAACAAGAGGCGGGGAAATATTTGTTAAAAAAATAGCAGCCAATCCCCCTGCCGGGAGCCGGCCGCTGAAGCTGGTCATACCGTGCTGTATCACACCGTGCCGATTTCAATGGCCTGGTGGGCGTAGAATTCCTCCATCCCACCCAGGGCGGTGATTTCCTCCTTCTTTTCCGGGCGGGGGTCCGAATCCCGGCTGTCCGGGGTGCCGTAGAGGACCCCCACCGCCAGGAAGCCCTCCTCCGGGGTGCCGCCGGCGCGGAGGCTCAGGTGGGTGGAATCCCGGAGCTGCACCCGGACAAATTCCCCCGTGGTCCTGCAGGTGAGCTGGAGATACTGCACCGGAGGCTCCTTGAGGAGGAGCCCCCCGGCCAGGGCCTCCCCCGAAGCGGGGATGCGCCCATCCTCCGGCTCCCACATCCGGCTCTCCCCGGTGAGGAGCCCGTCCCCGTCCCGCTCCAGGAGGGTCAGGGCCGCCGGCTGCTCCAGAAGCAGGTCGTAGTCCTCCCGGGTGGTACCGGGGACAAAGGGGAGATTCAGGGCGGTGAGGAAACCGCAGCGGAAATACATGGCGCCGTCGCCGTAATTCACCACCTTGAAGCGGCTGGAAATCCGCTCCTCCTTCAGGGCATAGGTGGTTTTCACCGAAAACTGGTAGGGCGAGAGCTTTGCGGTTTCCGGGCCGCTCTCCATCCGGTAGCAGACCAGGGAATCATCCTGGCAGACCAGCTTGTGCTTCATGGCGGCGGAAAAGCCCCGGCCGTCCGCCGGGTATTCCTTCCCTTCCTCCAAAAACCTGCCCCCCGCCAGAGGCCCACACCAGGGGAAAAGCACCGACGCCCTGGAAAAGGGGGCCGCCCCCTGCCACAGGTATTCCCGCCCGGCGTCCTTGTCCCAGATGGAAAGGAGCTGGGCCCCCAGGCTGTCGGTTTCCACCCGGAATCGGCTGTTTTCTAACGTCATCAGCATTGTTTTCCATTCCCCGCTTCCCTGCCCGCCCTTCCTTGCACTTTCCCCCGGATGGTGTATAATAAAAGCGCAGAGGGCGAGCCCGCTGTTTCGTCCATCTTATCTTATACCGTTTCTCGAATTTTTTCCACTGCCAATCCCCCTTTCAGAGGGGTTTCGTGAAAATTTTACCAGAACTTTACGTTAAAGCGGGGTTACCGCCCCGGGAAAGGGAAAATTTATGGCCAGCGCCGTCACCACCGTCACCAACGCCCGGGCTGTTCTGGGAGGGAAAATCCGAAGCTGCAACCTGCGGCTCAGCGATGGGAAAATCCAGGGGATTCTGCCGCCGGGGGACGCCTACGGGAGGGTCATCGACGCCCACGGGGCCTTGACGGTCCCCGGCTTCCTGGACGCCTGCACCCGGGGCGCCCTGGGCATCTCCTTCAACGCCGCCGGCGCCAAAGACGTGCGGGCCCTCCGGGATTTCTACGCCTCCCACGGGGTCACCGCCTTCCTGCCCGCCATCACCGCCGATTCGGAGGAAGCCATGCTCCGGGCTGCCGGGGCCATTGCCGCGGCGAAAAGCCAGCTGGGCTGCTCCCAGATCGCCGGGATTCACCTGGAGGGGCCCTTCCTCTCCCCCCAGTGGCGGGACGACCTCCCCCAGGAAGCCCTGCGCCAGCCCAGCTACCCCATTTACCGGCGCCTTCAGGACGCCTCCGGGGGCCTTGTCACCCGGGTAACCCTCTCTCCGGAGCTGCCCGGCGCGCCGGAGCTCACCGGCCGGCTGGCCTCGGAGGGGGTGCTGGTCACCCTGGGGTATTCCGGCGCCTCCTATGAGGAGGTGATGGAATGCGTCCGGGCCGGCGCCCTGGGGGTCAGCTGCCTGTTCCGGGCCATGCCCCCCCTGAGCCGGGAGGAACCGGGCATCCTGGGGGCCGCCCTGGAGCAGGACCTGTTCTGCGAGCTTCTCTGCGACCCCGGCTTCCTCCCTCCCGCCCTGACACGGCTTGTCCTGGGGGCCAAGGGGCCCTTCCGGACGGTGGCCGTCACCGGCAGTGAGGCCCCCGCCGGCCTGGCGGAGGGGCTTTACCGGCTGCGGGAGCGCCCGGTGGCCCTCCGGGACGGCGCCCTCCGCAGCCTGGAGGGGGGCGGCTGGGCCGGGAGCGTCCTCACCGCCGACCGGCTCCTGGGGCGGCTGATGGAGATTACCGGCCTGCCGGTGGAGCAGTGCCTCCCCCTCCTCACCGAGGCCCCCGCCCGGATGCTGGGGCTGGGGCACCGCAAGGGGAGCCTGGAGGTGGGCAAGGACGCCGACCTGGTCTTTCTGGACAAGGAGTACCGGGTCCGGGCCACCATCAGCCAGGGCGCGGTGATTTACGACGCCTCGGCAATCTGAGGCCGCTTTCGTCGCCCGCCCGGCATATGCTTCCTTTTTTCCCGCCTTTTGTCAAAAGCGGCCGGCCCCTGTTCCGGGACCGGCCGCTCCGTTATGGCGGCGGGAATCCGGCGGCGGGCTCTTCATGGGCCCCAAAGCCCCAAAGGAGCCCGGGGCCACCCTCCGCCCCCGCCGCCTTGCCCTCCAGGCGCCTTCCACCCGGGCTGGGGGGCATTGGGCGGCCCTTTCCCGGGGGGATCGTGCCGTGACCTATACTATGCCCGCCCCGCCCGGGTGGTTCTGGACGCGAAAAGGGCCAGCCCCTTGACGAGGCTGGCCCCAATGTTTCCCCAAAGGGGGCTATTTTGCGTAATCGATGGCGCGGGTTTCCCGGATCAGATGCACCTTGATCTGGCCCGGATATTCCATCTCGTCCTCGATCTTGGCGGCGATTTCCCGGGCGGCAATCACCATCTGGTCGTCGCTGATGACATCCGGCTTGAGGATAACCCGGATCTCCCGGCCCGCCTGGATGGCGTAGCACTTTTCCACGCCGTTGAAGGACCTGGCGATCTCCTCCAGCTTCTCCAGGCGCTTGATGTAGTTTTCCAGGTTCTCCCGACGGGCGCCGGGCCGGGCCGCCGAGATGGCGTCCGCCGCCTGGACCAGGCAGGCGGTGATGGTCTTGGGCTCCACGTCGTTGTGGTGGGCCTCGATGGCGTGGATGATCTCCGGCGATTCCTTATATTTCCTGGCCAGGTCCACGCCGATGGCCACATGGGAACCTTCGATCTCGTGGGTGAGGGCCTTGCCGATGTCGTGGAGGAGGCCCGCCCGCCGGGCCGCCGCCGTATCGATGCCCAGCTCCGCCGCCATGATGCCGGCAAGCTGGGAAACCTCGATGGAGTGGTCCAGGACGTTCTGGCCGTAGCTGGTGCGGTAGCGCATCCGGCCCAGCAGCTTCATCAGCTCGGGGTGGATGCCGTGGACGCCGGTTTCGATGACGGCACGCTCCCCGTCCTGCTTGATCTTCTGCTCCACCTCCCGGCCGGCCTTCTCCACCATCTCCTCGATCTTGGCGGGGTGGATGCGGCCGTCCTGGATCAGCTTCTCCAGGGCGATCCGGGCAATCTCCCGCTTCACCGGGTCGTGGCTGGAGAGGGTGATGGCCTCGGGGGTGTCGTCGATAATCAGGTCCACCCCGGTGAGGGTTTCCAGGGTGCGGATGTTCCGCCCCTCCCGGCCGATGATGCGGCCCTTCATCTCGTCGTTGGGCAGGGGCACCGCCGAAACGGTGACCTCCGACACATGGTCGGCGGCGCATCGCTGAATGGCCAGGGTGATAATCTCCCGGGCCTTCTGGTCCGCCTCCTCCTTGAACCGCTGCTCGTACTGGGCGATGCGCAGGGCCTTCTCGTGGGTCAGCTCATCGCTGAGCATCGAGAGGAGGTATTCCTTGGCCTGCTCCTCGGAGTAGCCGGAGATCCGCTCCAGCATCTCAAACTGCCGGGCCTTCACCAGCTCGGCCTCCTGGAGCTTTTCCTCGGCCTCTCCCAGCTTCTGCTGGAGGACCTCCTCCTTCTTCTCCATGTTTTCGCTCTTGCGGTCCAGGTTCTCCTCCTTCTGCTGGATGCGGCGCTCCTGGCGCTGCACCTCGCTCCGGCGCTCCTTGAGCTCCTTTTCCGCGTCGTTCTTCATTTTGTAGATTTCGTCCTTGGCTTCCAGCAGAGCTTCTTTTTTCTTGGTTTCGGAAACCTTGATGGCGTCGCTGACAAGGCGCTTTGCCTCCTCCTCCGCCGAACCCAGCTCTGCTTCTGCAACTTTCATTCTATACTGAACGCCCGCGAAAAAGGCGATGACAGCTCCAATAATGAAAGAAACCAAGCCGCACACGACCAGCTTTAGCATTTCGTTTTCCATTGAGCGATTGCAAATCCTCCTTCTTGATGAATTTTGCCGGCGGCAGCGGCAGGGCGCCCCCATCCTCCAAAACCGGCTGGAAATGGGAATCTATCCGCCAACACCGCCCAGGTGATATGAAAAGTGCATGAAAAAAGTAGTTGGTATTTATAAAAAAGCATATAAATACAGTATTATTGTACGGCTACAGGGGAGAATTGTCAAGGAAATTGCGCATTTTCCCGGCTTTTCAGGCCGCCTTTTCTCAAATTTGCCCTAGAAAATCGCTTTTCGGTTGACAACCGGCGGCAGAAGTGGTATTGTGAGTACAATCTTTGATACCTTTATCTCGTTGACGGAGAAATCCATCCCCGCATGGGGCCGCTCAGAGAGCCGGGCGTTCGCTGCAAGACCCGGCGCGGTCCCGGGGCTGGATACCACCTCCCGAGTGCGGCGCAGGGCCCCCTCCGGGCCGGCCTGAACGCCGCCGCCTGGAACGCGTTATCCTTCCGAAAATGAGCGGCGCCCCATTCTGTGAGGCGCAATTCAGGTGGAACCGTGGAGCATCCGCTTCACCCTGTTGGAACATTTCCCGCGGGGTGGGGCTTTTTTCTTTTCCCCCCGCGGCGGTCAAGGAAAAAATTTGCAGGAGGAAAAACCATGAAAATCACCCTCAAAGACGGCTCTGTCAAGGAATACCAGAGCCCCGTCACCGCCGCCCAGGCCGCCAAGGACCTGAGCATGGGCCTCTACCGGGCCGCCTGCGCCGCCCGGGTGGACGGCCAGGTGGCCGACCTGCGGACGGTGCTGGACCGGGACTGCGCCCTGGAAATCCTCACCTTCCAGGACAAGGACGGCCAGCGGGCCTTCAACCACACCGCCTCCCACATCCTGGCCCAGGCGGTGACCCATCTTTTCCCCGGGGCCAAATTCGCCATCGGCCCCGCCATTGAGAACGGCTTCTACTACGATTTCGACGTGGAGACCCCCTTCACCCCCGAGGACCTGGAGAAGCTGGAGAAGGAGATGGCCGCCATCGTCAAGGCGGACCTGCCCATCGAGCGGTTCGAGCTGGAGGTCCCCGAGGCCCTGGAGCTGATGAAGGGCCAGCCCTACAAGGCGGAGCTGATCCAGGAGCACGCCGGCAAGGGGGAGAAGATCAGCTTCTACCGCCAGGGGGATTTCACCGACCTCTGCGCCGGGCCCCACCTCATGTCCACCGGGGCGGTGAAGGCGGTGAAGCTCACCTCCTCCACCGGCGCCTACTGGCGGGGGGACGAGAAAAACAAGATGCTCTGCCGGGTCTACGGCACCGCCTTCCCCAAAAAGAGCGAGCTGGAGGCCTATCTGGAGCGGCTGGAGGAGGCCAAGCGCCGGGACCACCGGAAGCTGGGCAAGGAACTGGGGCTCTTTATGATGGCCGACGAGGGGCCGGGCTTCCCCTTCTTCCTCCCCAAGGGCATGGTGCTGAAGAACACCCTGCTGGAATACTGGCGGGAGTGCCACAAGCGGTACGGCTATGTGGAGATCTCCACCCCCATCATCCTCAACCAGGAGCTGTGGCACCGCAGCGGCCACTGGGACCACTATAAGAATAATATGTATACCACCGTCATCGATGGGGAGGACTATGCGGTCAAGCCCATGAACTGCCCCGGCGGCATGCTGGTGTACAAAAACGAGCCCCACTCCTACCGGGATCTGCCCCTGCGGATGGCAGAGCTGGGGCTGGTGCACCGCCACGAGATGTCCGGCGCCCTCCACGGCCTCTTCCGGGTCCGCTGCTTTACCCAGGACGACGCCCACATCTTCATGACCCGGGAGCAGATGAAGGATGAGATCAAGAATGTGGTGCGCCTGTTTGACGAGATGTACTCCACCTTCGGCCTCACCTATCAGATCGAGCTGTCCACCATGCCGGAGGACCACATGGGCGAGGAGGAGGTCTGGCACTTTGCTGAGAACACCCTCCAGGCGGCCATCACCGAGATGGGCAAAGACTTTGTCATCAACGCCGGCGACGGCGCCTTCTACGGTCCCAAGCTGGACTTCCACCTGGCCGACTCCCTGGGCCGGACCTGGCAGTGCGGCACCATTCAGCTGGACTTCCAGATGCCTGAGCGGTTTGAACTGGAATATGTGGGTGAGGACGGCCAGAAACACCGCCCCGTCATGATCCACCGGGCCCTGCTGGGCTCCATCGAGCGGTTCATCGGCGTTATTACCGAGCACTTCGCCGGTGCATTCCCCGCCTGGCTCAGCCCTGTGCAGGTCAAGGTCATGCCGGTTACCGACCGGGCGGACGCCTATGCCCAGGAGCTCCAGCAGAAGCTGGACAGCCTGGGATTCCGGGTGGAGACGGATCTGCGCAACGAGAAGATCGGCAAAAAGATCCGGGAGGCCCAGCTGGAGAAGGTGCCCTATATGCTGGTTGTCGGCGACCGGGACATGGAGAATCAGACCGTCTCTGTCCGGCACCGCGCACAGGGGGACCTGGGGGCCATGTCTCTGGCAGACTTCATCAGCAAGCTGAAAGAGGAAGTGGATACCAAGGCGATCCAGTGACCCTCTCCGCAGGAA
>CAJFUT010000005.1 GCA_904420255.1 uncultured Angelakisella sp.
CCCCGAGGGGGCTCCTTTTTTGGTTGGGATTATTCCACGCTGATCATGAGGTAATACACCGGCTGGCCGCCGTCCACCAGGGCCATGTCCACCCCGTCGGGGAGCTTCTCCCGGATGGCGCTCTCCACCTCCTGGGCCTGCTCCTGGGTGATATCCTGGCCGTAGATGACGGTGACAAAGGAGGTTTCCCGGTTCAGGAGGGCCCGGGTCAGCTTGACGGCGGCTTTTTTCAAATCCCGCTCGGTGAAGCTGACCTTGCCGTTCTCCAGGGCCAGCAGCTCCCCCTCCTTGATCTTGTGGCCGTCGTATTCGCTGTCCCGGGCGGCGAAGGTAATCTGCCCGGTGCCCACCCGGTCGGCGGCTTTGGTCATCTCCAGGAGGTTCTCCGACGGCTCCCGGCCCTCGTCAAAGGCCAGCATGGCGGAAAGGCCCTGGGGGATGGTGCGGGTGGGGACGACCCGGATTTCCCGGCTCTTGCAGAGCTTGGCGGCCTGCTCCGCCGCCATGATGATGTTCTTGTTGTTGGGCAGCACAAAGACGGTGTGGCTGGGGGTGGCCTCGGCGGCCCGGAGGATGTCGTCGGTGGAGGGGTTCATGGTCTGCCCCCCGCTCACCACCTGGTTCACCCCCAGGTCCAGGAAGAGCTGCTTGACCCCTTCCCCGGCCGCCACCGCCACAAAGCCGTTGGCCTCGGTGGGCTCCACCGCCTCCTGGTTGCGGGCCTTGGCCTCGGCGGCCTTCTTCTTGACGTCGTGCTGGATCCACATATTGTCGATCTTGATTTTGTTGAGCATCCCGAATTCCAGGGCCTTCTGGATGGCCTTGCCGGGGCAGTCGGTGTGGACATGGCACTTGATGATGTCCTCGTCGTCCACCACCACGGCGCTGTCCCCGATGGACTCCAGGTAGGCCCGGAGCTTGAGGCTGTCGGCCTTCTTGTCCTCCTTGAGGACGATGAACTCGGTGCAGTAGGGGTAGGTCAGGTCCTCCAGTTCCAGCTCCCCGGCGGCGTCGGCGTCGGGCCGGGCCTCGGCGGGGCGGCTCTCCCCGGCGGCGGGGATGATCCCCTGGCCGTCAAAGACCGCCTTCATCCCCTCGTAGATGCACAGCAGCCCCTGGCCGCCGGCGTCCACCACCCCGGCCTTCTTGAGGACGGGGAGCATCTCGGGGGTCTTGGCCAGGGCATCGGCGGCTTCCTTCACCACCACGTCCCACAGCTCCCGGACCTCCATCCCCGGGACATATTTCTCCTTGGCGGCCTCGGCGGAGAGCCGGGCCACGGTGAGCATGGTGCCCTCGGTGGGCTTCATCACCGCCTTATAGGCGGCGGACACCCCCTTGGAGAGGGCCTCCACAAAGTCCCCCGCGTCGGCGGTCTCCTTCCCCTTGAGCCCCTTGGAGAAGCCCCGGAACAGCAAGGAGGTGATGACCCCCGAGTTGCCCCTGGCCCCCCGCAGCAGGGCGGAGGCGGCGGTGTGGGCCACGTCATAGACGGTGGCGGAGGAGGGGTCCATGGCCTCCAGCTCCTGGGCGGCCGCCCCCATGGTCATGCTCATGTTGGTGCCGGTATCGCCGTCCGGCACCGGGAAAACATTGAGGGAATCCACCCGCTGGCGCTGGTTCCCAAGGTTGTTGGAACCGGACAGCATGGCGTCCCGGAGAGTCTGCGCTGTGATCACGGCTTTACGCTCCTTTCGGAGATAGGCACGGGCCTTCTCCTCGCAAATTATTCCCGATCCGGGAGAAGGCGCCTATTGGGCGTTCATGGCGTCCACATAGACGTTGACCTTGGCCACATCAAAGCCTGTGCTGTCCTCCACGGTGTAGCGCACCTTGTGGACGATGCTGCGGACGATGGCGGCGATGTTCACCCCGTAGGTGACGGCGATGTGGATATCCACCGTGAGCTTCCCGTTCTCGTTGCGGACCCGGACTCCCTTATCCGGGGCGTCCCGCCGGAGCACCCGGGAGCGCAGGTCCTGGTAGGGGGAATTGATCATGCCTGCGACGCCGTAGCATTCGGAGGCCGCCTGCCCGATGAGGTTGGCGAAATACTCCTGGGAGATCTCCACCACGCCCAGGGTGGTTTCAAAACCGATCATAAGAAAGTCCTCCTTCTCGCGGCCGCTTTGGGAAAGCGGTCACCAATCTCCTATATTATAAAAAATATCCTGCTCAGTTGCAACTATGTTGGCGGAAAAATCTTCTCCGTAGCAGACAATCCCGCGGCGGTACACCAGGGGGATCACCGGCATCACCTGGCTGAGGGCGGCGTCCAGGGCCTCCAGCCCCGCCTGGCCGGACTTCACCTCATAGTAGGTCCGGACCAGCTCGTCGTCCTGGACGCAGCCGGGGCCCACTGCCGGGTCGGGGGAGATGAGGGAAAGGAGGTCCAGGTTCCAGGGTATCTTCATCTCCCCCAGGTAGAGGTCGTAATCCCCGGCGGCGATGCGCTGGGCGTAGGCCTTGAAGGTTTCCTCCTCCAGGGAGATGCGGATGCCCGCCGCCTGGAAGGCCTCCGCCACCACCTTGGCGGCGGCCGCCCGGTCGGCGTTATCGGAATTGACCAGCAGCCGCAGGGTGAAGGAGCGGCCGTTCAGGGTCCGCCAGCCCTCCTCGTCCCGCTCCCCGAAGCCCAGGGAGTCCAGCAGGGCGTTCTGCTCCTCCAGGTTGACCTCGCTCCCCACCGCCGTGCCGGAGCCGGAGCTGTAGGAGGGCTTGATGGGGGAATAGGCGGCGGCCCCGAAGCCCAGGTAGGCCTTCCGGGCCAGGGTGTCCCGGTCGATGAGGCCGGAGAATGCCTGGCGCATCTCCCCGGTGAAGCCCCACCGCTGGCTGTTCACCCCCAGGAACACCAGGTTGCTCAGCACCACCTGGCGGCGGGAGAGGCCCAGGGAGAGGTCCATATCCCCCTGGAGGTCGGTGTACATCAGGTCCAGCTCCCCGGCCAGCACCGCCTCCCCCTGGTCCCGGAGGCTGCCGGCGTCCACCAGCGTCACCGCTTCCACCGTCTTTACCGGATTGTAGTAGGCGTCGTTCCGGGAAAGGGCCGTCCCGCCGCTCTGGGGCAGGAAGCGGCCGCTGCCGGTGGGGACGGCCTCCTCGCCGGTGCCCTCCTTCACAATGGGGAAGGCCAGGCTCCGGTCGAAAAACTGGTCCGGGGCCGAGAGGGCGAAGACCACCGTGTAGCTGTCGGGGGAGGTGGTTTCCAGCACCGCCGAAAGCTGGGCGGCGAACCGGGAGCTCTGCCGGGCCAGCCCCAGGGAATAGATGACGTCCTGGGCGGTGACCGGGCTGCCGTCCCAGAAGCGGCCGTCGGTGCGGAGCTTGACGATGCAGCTGGCCCCCTCGATGGTGATTTCCTGGGCCAGGCGGTTCTGGGCATTCCCCACGGTGTCCAGGGCCACCAGGGTGTCATAAAGAAGGCCGGCGGCGTAATAATTCTGGAGGGTGGCGCAGGTGAAGGGGTTCAGGGTATCCTCCAAATGGTAGGGGATGCGCAGCCGGGTGACGGCCCGGGGGGCCGCCTCCTGAACAGCGGCGGGCGCCTCCCCCTGGACGGCGCTGGAGGCCTCGCCGCCCCCGGAGCAGGAGCAGAGGAGCAGGGCGGCGCAGAGGGCCGCCGCCAAAAATCGGATTTTCAAAGCCAGGGGAAAGACCTCCTTTTTCATGTCCGTGAGAGAAGCGCCTTCATGGCGCAAAGTGGTGCCCCGCTCCCTGAGTACATCACTTGGGCGGATGAAGGCGATTTTATCCGTCCAAGCTGAGCGGCGCACTTGCTTTCGCCTCTTTCACCGCACCTCACGTGGTTGGCCGCCCGGCCTGCC
>CAJFUT010000006.1 GCA_904420255.1 uncultured Angelakisella sp.
GCCGATGATGACCTTCTGCTGGTTGCCGCCGGAGAGGGAGCGGATCTGGGTCTTCTGGCTGGGGGTCTTGATGTGCATGGCCTGGATAGACCAGTCGGTATCCTTGCGCATCTTGGCGTCGCTGAGGCAGATGCCCCCCATGAGGTAATCCTTCAGGTTGGAGATGACGGTGTTCTCTTTAATATCCCGGATGCCGAAGATGCCGGTGGCCCGGCGCTCCTCGGTGAGGAGGGCGAAGCCGTTCTTGATGGATTCCTTGGGGGTGCGGTTTTTGATCTCCTTGCCGTGGAGGGTGATGGTGCCGCCGCCCCGGGTCATGGCGCCGAAGAGGTTTTCCAGCACCTCGGTGCGCCCGGAGCCGTCCAGGCCGGCGATGCCCAGGATCTCCCCCTCCCGGAGCTGGAAGGTGGCGTCCTTCAGGCGGGTGTAGCGCCCGGACATATGGCTCACCTCCAGGATAACCTCCCCGGGGGTGTTGGTCTTGGGGGGGAAGCGGTTGGTCAGCTCCCGCCCCACCATGAGGCGGATGATCTCCTCCATGGTCAGCTCGCTGGCGGGCCGGGTGGCCACCCACTGGCCGTCCCGCATGATGGTGACGTCGTCGCTGATGCGGAGGATCTCCTCCATCTTGTGGCTTATGTAGATGATGCCGCAGCCCTTGTCCCGGAGCATATTGATGATCCGGAACAGGTGCTCCACCTCGGTTTCGGTGAGGGAGGAGGTGGGCTCGTCAAACACAATGATCTTGGCGTCGTAGGACACCGCCTTGGCGATTTCCACCATCTGGCGCTGGGAAACCGGCAGGGTGGACATAATGGCCTTGGGGTTGACGTTGACCTCCAGGGTGTCGAAAATCTCCTTGGTGCGCTTGGCCATAATGGATTCGCTCACCATAATCCCCGCCACCTTGGGATAGCGGCCCAGCCACAGGTTATCCTGGACGCTGCGGGTGAGGGCCTGGTTCAGCTCCTGGTGCACCATGGCCACCCCGTTTTCCAGGGCCTCCTTGGCGCTGCGGAAGTCGATCTCCTTCCCATCCAGGATAATGGTGCCCGCGTCCTTGCGGTAGATGCCGAAAAGGCACTTCATCAGGGTGGACTTCCCCGCGCCGTTCTCCCCCATCAAGGCGTGGACGGTGCCGGGGCGGACGGTGAGGCTGACATTGTCCAACGCCTTGACGCCGGGGAATTCCTTGGAGATGCCACGCATCTCCAGCAATGCCGGCTGCTCCATACTCTTCCTCCTCTCTCTTTGACAAAACCCCCGTGGGAACCGGGGGTTCGCAGGAGAGCGGGGCTGCTGATGGGCAGCCCCGCTCTCTTATGGGTCGTTTACCGAAACTGGGGCAATTCAGCTGTGTCCGGAGAGGCCTTAGTCCTCGGAGGACGCATCGTACATGGAGTAAGGAACGCGGATCTTGGCGACGCCCTCGTCCACGGTGTACTGATCGGTGTTGGCCATCAGCTCGGAACCAGCCTGGACGTTCTCAACCAGGGTCATGATGGTGGAAGCCATGCCCACGGCGTCCTGCTTGATGGAGCCGGTCATGTTGCCGGCCTTGATGAGGGCCTTGGCGGAATCGGTGGCGTCAACGCCGAAGACGGGGATGATGGTGGTGCCTTCGCCGTTGTTGTAGCCCACGTTCTGGAGGGCCGCGATGGCGCCCTCAGCCATGCCGTCGTTGTTGCAGATGATGAGCTCCACCATGTTGCCGTTGTCCTCGTTGTAGGAGCCCAGCAGGGTGACCATGTAGTCGTTGGCGGCCTGGGCGGACCAGTTGCCGGCGGTGTCAACCAGGTACTTGGTGGCGGCGTTGGGATCGTAGTAGGAGAGGGCGGGCTTGCCGGCGGCGGTGAGGATGGCGTCGGCGTCCTCCACAGCGTACTGGGTGCGGGCCTCGGCCTCGGCGTTGCCCTCCTGGCCCTTGAACATCACGTAGGAGATGGTGCCGTCCCCGTTGAGGTCAACGGCGTCGTAGTTTTCCAGCAGGTAGTTGCCGATCATCTCGCCCTGCATATGGCCGGCGTCGGGGGCGTTGGTGCCCACGAAGGCGCACTTGTCATAGCTGTTGATGACCTCGTTGTCATTCACTTCACGGTTGAAGAAGATGACGGGGATGCCGGCGCTCCGGGCCGCCTCGACGATATCCCGGGCGGGGTCGGAGGTGGAGGTCTCCACGATGTTCACAATGAGCAGGTCAGAACCGGCGGTGATGGCGGTGTTGACTTGGTCGGTCTGGGTGGGCTGGCTGCCGGCGGCATCCCAGTTCTCGGGCTCGATGCCCAGGGCGGCAAACTGCTCGTCCATGGAGGCGCGGACCGAGGAGATGTAAACGTCGGCGTAGTTGTAATAGAAGACGTCCACCCGCATATCGGAAGCGGGAACGGCCTCGCTGCCGGAAGCGGCTTCGCTGCCGGAAGCAGCCTCGCTGCCGGAAGCGGCTTCGCTGGAGGCGGAAGAGGCGGGGGTGCCGCCGCAGGCCGCCATGGCCAGCACCATTACAAGGGCAAGCGCAAGGGCAAGAAACTTTCTCATGGGAATGGGTTCCTCCTTTTTTGCTTCATTCACTTTATCTTTTCGGGTCACAGCGGCGCGGAAATACCGCGTCCTTCATGACTGCGTCCTCATTATAACGTATTCATCGGAGAGATAACATGGACTTTTCTGTCATTTATATGGAATTTTAACCAAAAAACCCTCACTGCAAAAATACTTTTGTCGCATCTACCTGGAAATGCTTACCTTTTTTGTGTATTTTTACAATACAGCTTATCCTGCGGCAATTTTTTCCGTGAAATGCTCCCTGCCGGAAAAAAGAGAAAAATCCCGATACCCCGAAGGATAACCGGGATTTCATGGAAATTTCAATCAAAGCCCCTGGCCCTCTCTCCGGCGCCGGGCGGCATAGGCCTTGGGGGACATCCCCTTCATCTCCTTGAAGGCCCGGGAGAAATGGAAGGGGTCCTCAAAGCCCACCGAATTGGAAACCTCCCGCACCGAAAGCTCCCCCTTGTCCAGCAGCAGGCAGGCCCGCTCGATGCGGTACTCGGTGATGAACCGCTTGGGGGAAAGGTTGAACTTGGATTTGAAGCCCCGGTAGAGGCTGCTCTGGCTCACCGACACAAAGTTCGCCAGCTCCTCCACCGTGATGGGCTGCTGGTAATGGCTCATGATGTATTCGGCGGCGGCGTCGGCGCAGTCGTGGCCGGAGGCGGTGGGCTTCCAGTCCCGCTGGGAGCCCCGCATCAGGAAGGCCAGCAGCAGGTACAGCCGCCCGGTGATGGCGGCGCCGCTCCAGGGGGCGGTGCCGTAGTCCTGGTAAAGGTCGATAAGCAGGCCCGCCACCTCCCGGCTCCGGAAGCCGTAGAGCACCGGGTTCTCGGGGGAAAAATCGGTCTGCTCCACCATGGAGGCGGCTTCCAGCCCATGGAAGCCCACCCACACATATTCCCAGGGCTCCTCCTGGTCGGCATAGTAGAGGATGGTCCGGTCCGGGTAGGTGAGGAAGGTATCCCCCGGTCCCAGGGCGTATTTCCGATCCCCCAGCACCAGGTATCCCCTGCCGGACAGCACATGGTGGATCAGGTAATGGTCCCGCACCCCGGGCCCCCAGCAGTAGCCCGGCGTACACTGCTGCCGCCCGGTATTCTGCACCGCCAGGGATGCGATCCGCCGTTCAAGCTTGAAGGAGTGCTTGTACTGTTCCATAAAGCGTCCCCCTAGTTTCCACAGAAAAGCTTGGACTCGTTGTGATATTGACTAATCTTATACTACCATATTATCTCCTTTTTGGGAAGCCCTCGGGAAAGCATCCGGCAGCCTCTGTTGCAGGGGAAAAACCTTTCTGGTATAATCGACATAAAACGTCAAAGGCGGGATGCAGGATAATGGATCAGACATCAAAAGCCGCGGCATATGGCTGCTTCCTTCTGGTACCCCTGAAATTCGACCCGGAATCCCTGAACCTGGAACGGCTGGAGCAGGCCGGGAGCCCTGTTCCCATGACCACCATGGACCTGAACGAAAATGTAAAGGCGATGCTGGACCCCTCCAGTAGCGAGGCGGCGGGCAGGGGGTACGCCATCCCGCTGCCCGCCCTGGCGGCCTCCCTGGGCCCTCAGGCCGGCGGGGCCTTCCAGGTTTCCGACGGGACCGGGACCTTTTCCTTCGCCCTGGGCGATTCCTGGGTCTATCTCTTCCGCACCCGGGTGGCCTTCCTGTGCCTGAATCTCTCCTTCCCCCGGGTGGAAGCCCTCAAAGCCATCTGCAACCCGGGCTGGGCCCACAACGCCGCCCGTTTCTCCTGGCTGGACCCGGCGGGGGAGCCTCATCCCTTCTCCATGGAGGAATGGCTTTCGGCCTTTCTGGAGCCCCTGGGCCTCCGCAAATTCTTCGACGGCGGCTCCTCCTATCTCCTGGATGCCTACGCCTATATCTTCGCGGTGGTGCCCCAGTGGTTTGACCGGCTGGAACAGATGCGGAGCATCGTTTTCAACCTCCACAAGATGATGCCCCTGGAAACGCCCATGGAGGACGGGGCGGAGGAGGACATCCGCTATGTCTACGCGGCAAAAAACCAGGACCAGAACGCCTACCGCTGGGGCTGCTGCATCACCTCCCAGACCATTTCCTATGTAGTGGCAGACGGCCAGATGGACTTCGCCGCCCAACGGGACGCCCAGGCCGCCGACGGCCTGCCGGTGGTTCTCCTGTCCCTCTACGAAAAATACACCTGCCTCCGCTTCACCCAGCTCATCACCCGGATGAAAAAGGAACAGGTGAAGGAATTGAAGGAGCTGATGCTGAACTTCCAGGCCTTCGGCACAGTGGCGCCCGCCAACCTCTCCCGCTGGCACAACGTCAAGCAGATCTACGCCAACCTTCTGGAGGTCAACGACATTCCCGCGGCCGTCCAGGACGTCAGCGCCAAGCTGAACATTCTCACCGCCCGGCAGGAGGCCATCGAGCACGCCCGGAGCGAAACGGTCATCAACCTCATCACCCTTTTCGGCATCGTGTCCATCCTGGCGTCGGTGCTGTCCATTGTACAGATTCTGGCGGATGGGGACCTTTTGATCTGGGTGTCCACCATCCTCACCACTGTCATGCTGGCGCTGGTGACCGTCCTGGCCATTCTGCGCCGGTGAAGGTGCCCCCCGCTCCCACCGGCCTCGCAAAAAGGGAGGGGGGCGTGTGCGGGGGGAACCGCAGGTTCCCTACCGCACGTCGGGCGACCGAAGGGAGCGGATAACCCGC
>CAJFUT010000007.1 GCA_904420255.1 uncultured Angelakisella sp.
GATGCCTGACTTCTTCTCAAACCACAAATATTTCCCATGGCACAACGAAAAAAGAATCCTAACGATTCAGGCAAATCAAAAATAGAAAGAAGCGCAACGTTTCAGAAATCAGTATCCCAACGGTGAAAGCTAATCTAAGGGAGAGGAAGGCGCTGCGCAGCAGAAAAAGGGATTCCAAAGGCCCCGCCTTTGGAATCCCTTGCTTTTCCGGGGCGCGGGGATTATAATAGATTTGCCGTTATAACCGGATCCAATGTTAAATGCATTTTAAGGTTTTTTTCCCCTTCCTCACCGGAGGGAACCTCCCGCCGTTCCCATCTCGAGCCAAAATGACAAATGCCACAAAAAAAGCCCCGGACTTATGGGCGGATTGTGGATTGATTTTGCGCCTCTCTCCCTGTAAAATAGTATCAAAGTTTGTATATTGTATACAAACTGGGATGAAGAGAAAATAAGGAAGTAAGAAAGTGAGGAATGTTACTTGGACAGCGGAACATTGAAGATGGTTGCCCTGGTATTGTTTGCCGCCACGTATCTGGCGCTGCTGGCCTTCCCCAAAATCCGCGCCTTCATCGCGGCGGGGTCCGCGGCCATTTTTGTCATCATCGGCGCCCTGCCGGTGGAGGACGTCATTTCCACCATCGACTGGAACGTGCTGATGATGATCGCCGGCACCATGGGCACCGTCTATCTTTTCATCGAATCCAAAATGCCCGCCCTCATGGCGGACGTCATCATCGACAAGGTGCCCAACGTCAAGTGGGCGGTGATCTCCCTGGCCCTCTTCGCCGGGATCATCTCCGCCTTTGTGGACAACGTGGCCACCGTGCTGATGGTGGCCCCTGTGGCCCTGAACATCTCCAAGAAGCTGGGCATCTCCCCGGTGCCCAGCGTCATCTCCATCGCCATCTCCTCCAACCTCCAGGGGGCGGCCACCCTGGTGGGGGACACCACCTCCATCCTCCTGGGGGGCCACGCCGGGATGGATTTCCTGGACTTTTTCGTCTATAACGGCCGGCCCGGTATGTTCTGGGTGGTGCAGGTGGGGGCCATTGTTTCCACCTTTGTGCTGGTGGTGCTGTTCCGCAAGGAGAACCAGCCGGTTTCCATCGACCAGCGCACCGTGGTCACCGACTACTTCCCCTCGGTGCTGCTCTCCGGCACGGTGATCCTGCTGATCCTGGCCTCCTTCCTGCCCAACAAGCCCGCCCTCATCAACGGCTACATCTGCATGGGGCTTTTCCTCATCGGACTGATCCGGGATTTCATCCGCACCAGGGACGCCTCGGTCTTTGTCCGGGCCGTCAAGGAGATCGACTTCTTCACCCTGCTGCTGCTGGCCGGCCTCTTTGTGGTCATCGGCGGCATCACCGAGGTGGGGATTGTGGACGACATCGGCCAGCTCTTCCTCAAGATCACCGACAACCCCTTCATCATCTACACCCTGCTGGTCTGGATGTCGGTAATCCTCTCGGCCTTCATCGACAACATTCCCTATGTGGCCACCATGCTGCCGGTGGTGGGCACCATCTCCTCCTCCCTGGGGATGGACCCCACCCTCTTCTACTTCGGCCTGCTGGCCGGCGCCACCCTGGGCGGCAACCTGACCCCCATCGGCGCCTCGGCCAACATCACCGGCCTGGGGATCCTGCGCAAGGACGGCTACGAGGTGAAGGCCTCCACCTTCATGAAGATCAGCGTGCCCTTCACCCTGGCCGCCGTCACTTCCGGCTACATCCTCCTCTGGCTCATCTGGGGCTGAGCGGTGTTCTCAACCGCTGCAAAAGGGGGAGGGACCCATCCGGGTCCCTCCCCCTTTTCGCGCCCCCGGGGGGCGGCCTATCCCCCGGCGCCCTTCCCCCTCCCCCCGGCGGCGGGAAGTTTTTCCTCCCCGCCCCGCCGGAGGCTCAGCCGCCAGGCCCGCCGCTTCACCCCGGCGCACAGGGCCATCACCAGGGCCAGGACGCATACCCCCGCCATTTCCGCCATCTCCGCCGCCTCCTTTCCTTGTGGAACCTGCCGCCCTGTAGTTAGCTATCGCTAACCTCCGGGTCAAAAGAAAGGAGCCACGCTCCTCTCTTTTCCGACAGCTTTATTGTACCCCCCCGGCGGGAGGCTTGTCAAGGGCGGCCAGGGCCGGCAGCAGCTCCTCCAGGGCCCCGGCCAGGGCCTGGTTTTCCTCGGGGCGCTTGACGGCGATGCGGATATACTCCCCCGCCATCCCCTTCTTGGCCCCCAGGGTCTTGATGAGGATATCGAAGCGGTCCAGCAGGGCCTCGGCCAGCCCCTGGGCCGTGGCGCCCCCGGTGAGCTGGCACAGGAAGTAGTTGGCCTGGGAGGGGATCACCCGCAGCCCCGGGATCCCCTCCAGCCGGGCCCGGTACTCCCGGCGGACCTGGCGGAAGCGGTCCATGGCCTCCCGGTAATCCCCCTGGTACTTTCCGGCGATCTGGAGGAAAAATTCCCCGAAGGAATTGATGTTCCAGATGGGCACATCCCGGGCCACCGCCTCCACCAGCTCCTCCCGGCCGCTGGCCAGCACCCCCAGCCGCAGCCCCGGCACCCCGTAGGATTTGGAGATGCTTTTGACCACGATGAGCTGGGGGTTCTCCGCCAGCAGCTCCCGGGAAAGGAGGCTGGCCCCCGCCTCGTCGGCGAAGTCCACAAAGCTCTCGTCCACCACCAGGGAAATCCCCCGCTCCCCCGCCCAGGAGATGAGCCGCCCCACCTCCGCCCTGGGGAGATAGTTGCCCGAGGGGTTGTCGGGGTTCACCAGGATGAGGGCGGAAAGCTCCCGCCCCCCGAAAAAGTCCATCAGGTCCCGGGCGGTGTAGGCGTAATCCGGGCCGCCGGGGCGGTACTCCACCGCCTCCCCCTCCCCCATCCGCTGGGCGTATTCCTCAAAGGCGGGCCGCACCAGCCCCTTGGGGCCGGGCAGCAGCGCCATGAGGGATTTGATCAGCTCGGCGGCGCCGTTGCCCACCACCACCTGCTCCCGCCCCAGGCCGAAGGTTTTGGCCGCCAGGACCCGGTTGACCCCCATGCCGGAGGGGTAATCCGCCAGCAGCCGGCCGAAGCTGGCCTGCATCTCCTCCACCAGCCGCCGGGGCGGGAAGAAGGGGTTCACCAGGTAGCAGAAGTCCTTGAGGCGGGGGTACCGCCAGTAGCCGCCGTACCGGCGCTCCAGCCGCTCCAGCCGTTCCCGGGCCAGGGGGGAGAAGATGGATTCGGCGATGTCCAGGTCCTGGAGGTCGTCGATCTCGTACCAGGAAGCGCCGGTGAGGACCTTGGCCTTGATGCCGGGGCGGTCCAGGAGGGAGATGACCCGCAGCACCTGCTCGTAGTATTCGTTGTCCCCCAGGGCGGCGCTGTAGGCCTCCAGGAAGGGGACATAGCGGCTCCGGGAAAACTCCTTGCTGAATTTGTAGATATTCACCGTTTTGTAGTACCGGCCGATGTCGGAGAAGCGGAAATGGCCCTTGTCGAAAAAGCCCAGGATGCCCCCCTCCTCGTCGATGGTGAGGACGGTGCCGTCCATCCAGCTTTCGTATTTGGCCACCAGGGCCAGGGTGGGGTAGGGGTCCTTCACCAGGCAGTCCAGGGCGGCGTCCTCGAAGATCAGGTCGGACTCCAGCAGCAGGGTGTCCTCCTCCCGGAGGTAGTGCCGGGCCAGGTAAAGGGAGTAGATATTGTTGGTCTTGTAATAGATTTCGTTGGTGACATAGAGGACAGGGGTGGACACCCCCAGGGAGTCCACATATTCCCGCAGCTCCTCCCCGTGGTACCCCACCACCAGGATGATCCGGGAAAGGCCCAGGGCCTCCAGCTGCCGGAGCATCCGCTGGATCAGGGTGACGCCGTTCACCTTCACCATGCATTTGGCGTTGGAGGCGGTCAGCTCCCCCAGGCGCTTGCCCATCCCCGCCGCCAGGATCATTGCCTGCATTTCAGTTCCCTCCTTGGTTTTCCCGGCCCGCTTCCGGCGGTTTCCGGGACAGCTTGCCGTATTCCGCCGCCACCTGCCGGCGGTCCCGGCGGAAGGCCCGGAGCAGCCGGGGATCGGTGACCATGCCGTACTGGTCCTTCCCTTCCCGGGCCGCCAGCCGGGCCACCCAATGGTCCAGCCAGTAGAAATAGAGGCTGTCCCGGTAGTCGGGGTGGACCACCAGCCCGCTGCTGATGAGAAACTCCGGGCACTCGGCGAAGGTGGCCACATGGGCGGCGATCCGCCCGTCCCGGCGGATGACGAAGCTGCGGCCCATGCCGGTGCGCATCCGCTCCCGGAGCTGCTCCGCCAGGCCCCCGGGGGTGTACTGCTCCCCCATTTCCGGGTCGGCGCAGATGAGGGCGGCGATCTCCGGCACGTCCTCCTCCCCCGCCTGGCGGATCTCCGCCTCCCCCTCCCCCGGCTGGGAGGCGTAGTCCCGGTCCCGCCGCAGCACCACCCCGTATTCCGCCGTGTAGTCCGGCAGCCGGGGGGCCAGGGCCTCTATGATCTCCCGCCTGGCCGAGATACCCGGGGGCTGCCGCCGCCGGATCAGCTCCAGCAGCTCCCCCGTGTCCTCAAAATCCCGGTCCCCGTAGAGCTGGAAGCTGCCGTGGTACTCCATGGCCACCTTCCCCAGCCCCGCCCCGTCCTCCTGGAACCACGCCGCCATGTGGGGGTTATCCAGGCCGTAGACCCAAAGGTCGGCGTAGAGGTAAAGGCACCGGGGCAGGTCCTTCCTGAGGTAATCCAGCACCCGGGGCAGGTCCTCCCTGGTCATCCGCTTCATCCCGCTTCCTCCTTTTCCTTCTCAGCTTCCCCTTCAAAAAACACCGCCGGTATCCTGGAGAGCATCCGCTCCACCGTCCTTCCCCGGCCCTCCCGCTCCATCACCGCCCAGGCCATCCGGAAGATCTCACTGTCAAAGGCGATGCCCATTCCCCACCGGGCGTATTTTTCCAGGGCGGCGGTGAAGTCCGCCAGCTCCGCCCCCAGGGCGTCCCAGTCCCCCCGCCGCCAAAGCTCCCCCAGCTCCTCCCGCCGGGGGAGGTACCGGGCCCGGAGCCGGATGCGGTCGATGCTGCGGCAGAGAATCCGCCAGCACCGCAGGACATAGGGCCAGTCGTTTTTCCGCCTGGCGATGCGGGCCGCCTTCCCCCGGGCCCGGGCGTAGGGCCGCCGGAGGCCCAGCTCCGCCGCCCGGCGGAGATATTCCCCCGCCGGCACCCGGGGCTCCATGACATAGGGGAACTGCCGCCGCATCCCCACCGGGCCCCCGTGGTTCCAGCCCGGCGACGCCACCCGGCGGAGGAAATCCTCCGGCTGGACCGGGACGGGGAACTCCCGCCCCTCCAGAAAGACGGCGGAGCGGCTGCCGAAATCCAGGTCCGGCAGCCACAGGGCCCGGGACCAGTAGAACTTGATCCGCCCGCTGACCCGCAGCTCCCTCTCCCCTGGCCGGTAAAGGAGCCGCCAGCAGATCCTCTTGAACCGCCGCCGCCCCAGGAGGGCCATCATGGCCCTGGCCCAGAGGCCGGCGGCCCCCTTCCGGAAGGAGGGGTTGTGGAAAACCCTGGGGAGGGCGGCCCCCTCCAGGGCGGCGCAGAGGGCGGCGGCCAGCCTCCGGCGCAGGGGGCTCCCCTCGTCGGGGCGGAGGAACTGGATCTGCACCGCCACCCCCTGGCCCTGGTAAAAGCCCTCGGTGCGCACATCCATCATCAGGCTGCCGGTGTCCCACCAGCGGATGGAAAAATCGGCGTACCGGGGATTGGTTTCAAAGCAGTCCACCCCCCGGCCAGGGGGGAGGGCCTCCAGGGCCGCCCGGAGGAAATCCCCCCGGAAGGCCGGGTGCATGATAATATAGTTGGAGCAGCACTCCGGGGCGAAGCCCCCCAGCTGGGCCGCCTCCGCCGCCAGGAGCCCCCCCAGGAAGTAGGGGACGCCCGCCTTCCGGCAGACGCCGTCCACCTCCTCCAGCAGGGTCAGGAGCTTCTCCTGGATTTCCCGGGTTTTCCCCCGGTTCCAGGCCGGCTCCTCCGGAAGCTCCGGGGCGGGGTCCTCCCCCAGCTTCTCCAGCCGCGCCGCCGCCTCCCGCCGGAGGAAAACGTCCGGCCCCTCCGCCGCCGCCTCCCGGAGGAGGGGAAGGGCCTCCTCCCCCTGCCCCAGCAGCAGGAGGGCGTCGGCCAGCACCTTTTTCAGCCGGGGGGAATCGGGGTGCCAGCCCAGGGCCTCCCGGGCCAGAAGGCACACCTCCTCCGCCGTTTCCCGCCGGGGGCTCCGGCGCAGCCGCTCCCCCAGGCAGACCGCCGCCATCCCCTCATGGCGGGGATATTTTTCCAGCCAGGGCCGGGCCAGGTCCGCCGCCTCCGCCGGGTCCCGGCGGTCGTAAAGGGCCTGGGAAACCTCCCGGGAGGCGCCGATGAGGGCCCGGAGCTCCCCCCACTTCCCCCCGGCCTCCTCCCCCCGGCGGTGGATTTCCAGGAGGGCCTGGGCGTCCCAGTACCGCCCCGCCAGGGTCAGGTGCATCCCCAGCGCCCACAGCGCCTCCTCCGGCGCCGGGGCCGGGATGGAAAGGGGGCGGAGGGGCTTCCCCAGCTGGGCCGCCAGGTAATCCCCCGCCAGCTCCTCCAGCTCGGGGAACCGCCCCTCGGCCAGGAGGCGGGCGGGGTCCCCGCCCCGGAGGGCCTCCTCCAGGGCCATGGAAACCGCCAGGGCGTGGTACCGGGCGGCCAGCTCCTCCCCCCGGCGGACCCAGGGGGCCTGGCGGCTCCGCAGCTCCTTGTCCCGGAGGAAGGCCCGCTCCAGCCGGTCCGGGTCGATCCAGCGCCGGCAGTCCTCCGCCGCCTGGGAATAGGGGTGGAAGGTGTAGTTTTCCGTATGGGTGTGCCGCTCCCGGGCGGGGGGCGCCATCATCCAGCTGTCCCCGTAGACATGGCGGAGGAACTCCCTGGGACGGGTGGGGGCATAGAAGGGATGGCCCTCCAGCTCCACCTCCTCCGGCCGGCCCAGGAACCGGCGGGGGCAGACCCACAGGCCGCCGTAGAGGATGGGCATCTGGATGTAGTCGGTTTCCTCCCCCCGGCAGAGGGCGGCCATCCGCCGCCGGATCCACCCCTCCACCCGCCGGCGGCCCAGGAGCTTTTCCCCCAGCCGGCAGAGGCGGTAGAGCCCCCAGGGGGTTTCCCGGCTCAGGACATACCGCCGGCAGACCAGCTCCCCCAGCACCAGCAGCCATCTCTCACAGGCCCGGCGCTTCCCCTCCTCCCGGGGCAGCTCCTCAAAGATGAGGATGTCCACGGTGACGCAGTCGTAGCCGGTGTTTTCCATGCCGGTGATGAAGGCCATGGTGGTGCCGGTGTCCAGGTACCGGGGGAAGAGCCGGAGGTTTTTGGGGTGGTGCTCCAGGCACTCCAGGGCCCGGCCGGGGAGGGGGGCCCGGTCGAAGGCGGCCAGGAATTTTTCCCAGTTCTCCCTCGTCATGATGACGTCCCCGTCGTCGTCCCAGGGGAGGAAGCCCCCCTGGCGCACCGCCCCCAGGAGGGTGCCCCCGTGGAGGTAATAGACGATGCCGTTTTCCCGGCAGATGCCGTCGATCTCCCGCAGGAGGGTGAGGATTCTTTCATGGATGGGCAGCACTGCCGAGCCTCCTTTGCAGGTTTGTGGCCCCGCCCGGGGTCAGAGGTCCGTTTCCAGCAGCTGGCAGAAATCCAGCGGCCCCAGGCGCATGGTCATGGCCCCCCAGGAGAGCCCCGAGCCGAAGGCCGCGAGGCAGCACTGGGGGGAACCCTCCCGCAGCTCCCGGGAAAGGTCCTTGGCCGCCAGGATGGGGATGCAGGCGCCGCTGGAGTTGCCGAAGCTCTCCACCAGGTCCATGGGGACCTTTTCACAGGGGAGCCCCAGCTTTTCCGCCAGCTTGCGGAGCATGAAGCGGTTGGGCTGGTGGAAGAGGTACCAGTCCACCTCCTCCTTCCCCAGCCCGGCCCAGGACAGGGTCTCCTCGATGAGGGGCGGCACCTCGGCCTGGACGAAGGAAAAGACGTCGGAGCCGTTCATCACCAGGTGATCCAGGGCCCGGAGGTTCCCGTCCCCCTCCTCGTCCCGCAGCGCCGCCGTCCGGGGGGTGGAGGGCATCCGGGAGCCGCCGGCGGGGATCCGCAGGGCGTCCCCCCGGCTGCCGTCGTTATAGAGGACGGCGTGGACCTCCCCCGCCCCGGGGCAGTTCTCCACCACGGCGATGCCCGCCCCGTCCCCCACCAGGGGGAAGCTGTTCCGGTCCCGGGGGGAGGTGCGGCGGCTGAGGACGTCGGCGGCCAGCACCACCACCTTCCGGTCCGGGATGTGCTCCAGCATCATCATGGCCTGGATCACTCCCAGCAGGAACCCCACGCAGCCCTGGCTCAGGTCCACGCACATCACCTCCCGGTCCAGCCCCAGGGCCCCCTGGACCAGGTTGCTCACCGGGGGGATCAGGTGGTCCGGGCAGGTGGTGGCCACCACCAGGCCGCCGATCTCCTCCCGGCGCAGCCACCCCTTATGCAGGATATGGCCCAGCCCCGCCCGGCAGAGGTCGGAGGTGGCGGTGGTGTCCTTCGCCAGGCGGTGGCTTTGGTAGCCCATCACCTTCTGGAGGCGCAGGGTCTGCTTGGGTGGGAAGGCGTAGTTGCCCACCTCCTCCTCAAAATCCACCGAACGCTCCGGCAGCACCCCCAGGATGCCGGAGATCCGCTTGCCGCGAAAAACCGTCCTCACACCGCGCCTCCGTTCTTGCGCACCGTGGCGGCGATGGCCTCGGCGCTGGAAAAATTCTCGGGGACAATGTCCAAAGCGTCGATGAGGACGCCGAATTCCTCCTCCAGGGCGCTCACCAGGGAAACCATGTCCAGGGAATCCAAAAGCCCCTCCCCGATGAAATCCCGGCTGGCGGCGAAGTCGTTCTCCGGCCGCAGCTCC
>CAJFUT010000008.1 GCA_904420255.1 uncultured Angelakisella sp.
GGAAGGTATTATAAGCCTTCCGGCGGCAAACCGCAAGCCCGCGGGCCGGAACGCCGCCCTTGCAACCTTCCCCCGGATATTGTAAAATAAAAGGAAACGGCGCGGGGCCCTTCTATCTTCCTTGGAAGCCCGCCCCTTCCGCCGGCAGCCGCCCCTCCCGGGGACGGCGGGAGGAGGTCTTTCCCCTGATTCTGATTCCACCCTATGAGCAAATCGGAAACGCCTGCGCCTGGGCCCTTTTGATGGAGGTTTCCGCCTCCCCCAAGCCCGGGCTGGTGGACCGCCTGGGCAGCGGCGCCCACACCGATATGGACTTTTCCACCTTCCTGGCCAGCATCACCGCCATCACCCCCTATTACTGCGCCTGCGCCCAGACGGGGCTGGCGTTGGAAACGGTGGACGACACCACCCTCTCCCGGATCCGGCCCCTGGGCATCGCCTGCGAGGCGGCCATGCTGGAGGCCACCGGCGGGGTGAACACCCACAAGGGGGCCATCTTCTCCCTGGGGATCCTGGCCTGCGCCGCCGGCTACTGCCACGGCAGGCTGGGGGACCTTTCCCCCGCCACCGTCTGCGCCTGCGCCGGGGTCATCGCCGCCGAGGCGGTGAAGGACTTTTACAAGCCCGATTATCTCGTCAACCCCACCAAGGGCCGCCAGCTTTACGACGCCTACGGCATCCAGGGCATCCGGGGGGAGGCTGCTTCGGGCTTCGCCTCGGTGCGGCGCTGGGCCCTGCCGGTGCTGGAGGAGCTGGAGGGCAGCGGCCGGGAGCCGGAGGAAATCCACCTCCAGGCCCTGCTCCACCTGATGGCCAACGTCTGCGACACCAACGTCATCTCCCGGGGGGGCATCGCCGGGATGCAGTACGTCCAGGATTCCGCCCAGAAGGCCCTGGAGCTGGGGGGCGCCCTGACCCCCCGGGGGAAGGAATACCTGGAGGAGCTGGACCGGGAATACATCCGCCGGAACCTGAGCCCCGGAGGCTGCGCCGATCTCCTTTCGGCCGCCATCCTGCTCCACCGCCTCCCCGCCCTCTTTGCCCCGTCCCCCAATCCCTCCCCTGAAAGGAGCGCCCTATGAACGAGGAACTGCTCCGGGTGCTGGACGCCCGGGAAAAACGCTGGCAGCGCCGCCTGGCCCTGGCCAGGGGCAGCCGCCGCACCCTCATCACCATCACCCTCTGCGTGCCGGTGGCCTACCGCACCGACCCGGAATTTGAAAGGCTGATGCTGGCCCTAGGCCGGCGGTTCCGGGCCTTTCTCCGGTCCCGGGGGGTCCATTACCGCCTGGAGGGGATGGACCACGGCGCCGACGGCCCCGCCCTTTTCCTCACCACCGCCGCCGCCCCCCGCCGGGTCAAGGAGCTCTGCGTCCGGGCCGAGGACCTGCTGGGAGGCGGCCGGATGCTGGACATCGACGTCATGGACCCCCTGGGGGAGCCGGTGAGCCGGGGAAGCCTGGGGCTGCCCCCCCGGCGGTGCTTCGTCTGCGGGGAGCCTGCCGCCGTCTGCGTTTCCCGGAAGATTCACTCCCCTGGGGATATTTCCCGCCGGGTGGAGGAGCTGCGCCGGGAGGCGGAGGAATATCTGGCCCGCGGGGCCCGCTTTTAGCCAAAGGAGGAAGAACCGTTGAAAACAGGCATCGTTCTGGAGGGAGGCGCCATGCGGGGCATCTATACCGCGGGGGTGCTGGACGTTTTTCTGGAGGAGGGGATTTCCGCCGACCTGGTGATGGGGGTTTCCGCCGGGGCCATCCACGGCTGCTCCTTCGTATCGGGGCAGCACGGCCGGAGCATCCGGTACTACCTGAAATACTGCGCCGACAAGCGGTTCATGAGCGTCCACTCCCTCCTCACCACCGGGGATATGGTGGGGGAGCAGTTCTGCTACCACGACATCCCGGACCGGCTGGACCCCTTCGACCATGACGCCTTCGAGGCCTCCCCCATGGAGTTCCGGGTGGTGTGCAGCAACCTTGCCACCGGGAAGGCGGAGTACATCCGGTGCCCCAGCCTCCGGGGGGAGAAGATCGACTACCTCCGTGCCTCCGCCTCCATGCCCTTTGTTTCTCACATCGTCCGGATCGACGGAAAGGAGCTGCTGGACGGCGGCGCCTGCGACAGCATCCCCGTCCGGGCGGCCCTGGAGGAGCTGGGCTGCCGGCGGGCGGCGGTGGTGCTGACCCGCCCCGCCGGCTACCGGAAGAAGCCCTCCGGCGCGGGGGCGGCCCGGCTCTTTTACCGGCGGTACCCGGAATTCGCCAAGGCCCTGGCCCGTCGCTACCAGACCTACAACGACACCCTGGACCTGCTGGAGGCCCTGGAGAAGGCGGGAAAAATCCTGGTGATCCGCCCCTCCGCCGACCTGCACATCGCCCGGGTGGAGCGGGACCCGGCCCGGATCCAGGCCCAGTACGACCTGGGCCGCCGGGACGCCCTGGAAAAGCTCCCGGTCCTGAGGGAATTCCTGGCCGGGGCGTGATTTTTCCTGGGCATCCCCAATCTGTGCAAAAGCCGTCAGAGCTGCATCCCGGTGATGCTGTTTCTGGCGGCTTTTTGACGATAGAACGATATAGAGAAGGCAAGGGCTCTGCTACCCCATCATCATGCTCCCCAGGGGGTAGCCCAGGAAGGTGAGCACCACAAAGGAGATCAGGGCGGTGAAGAGCCCCCAGAGAA
>CAJFUT010000009.1 GCA_904420255.1 uncultured Angelakisella sp.
AGGGGTCCAGGGCCCTCCCTGGTCAATCTTTGGCCACTTTCTTTTGATCAAGAAAGTGGCGACCTCGGGCCAGGCCGATGCCTGACAGTTTCTCAAACCGATACACTACCCATGGCACAAGGCAAAAAGAATCCTAACGGTTCAGGCAAATCAAAAGTAGGAGGAAGGCGCCGCGCAGCAGAAGTCAGTACCCCAGCGGTGCAAGCGAATCTAAGGCAGAGGAAGGCGCAACGTTGCAGAAAAAGAGGCCGCCGGGCCTACCCGGCGTTTCTCTTACGGACTTGGCCTTCGGCCCGCTAGCTGATGTAGTCCTCGATGAGCCTGGTCAGCTCCTCGTAGGTTTCCACCCGGATGCCCTGGCGCAGCAGCTCCTGGTCCATTTCCGGGAGGGTGCGGACAAAGATATCGAAGATCATCTCGGGCTCCCGGGTGTCCGGCGTCAGCACCGATACCCTGCCGTTGTATTCCCCCAGCAGGTATCCCGCCGGCTCCGCCTGGGATGCGGGGGAGGAGCTGGCGGGAAGCTCCTTCTCCTCCGCAGCCTGGGGCAGCACGGCAAGGCGCTCCACCCGGGGGATGGCGGCCAGGGCCACCCCGGCGGAGATGGCCGCCAGGATGGTGATGACCGTGATGAAAAACCGTCTTTTCAATGGAGAACACCTCCTTGGGGACAGGTCCCATTTGCTCCCAGTATTGCCCAAGAAGGGCGTTTTCATGCGGGCGGAGGGGCGGATGTTCCGGAAGCGGACTTCAAACATTTAAAAAATCGTAACACTTCCTGGGAAAAGTATGGTATACTAATTCTGTCCGAACCCTTCTCTGAAACCGCACGGGAAAGGAGGCTTTGCTTTCCATGAGAGAACATGAGCGGAACCGGGAACAGCGGGCCGAGCGGACCGAGCGCCCCGCCTCGGGCAAAGGCGCCGGTAAGCGCAAAAAGGAAAAAAAGCAGATGAATCCTGTGGCCCGGAAGGTTTTGCGGGGGATGATGGCCCTGGCCTGCCTGGGGATCATCGCCTGCTGCGTCCTGGCCTGCTATGTCACCGTTTACGCCTTCGATATGCTGGAGGACGATCAATACATCCTGGACCTGGACGCCAAAAAGCTGGAGTACACCACCTTCCTCTACGCCCAGGACCCCGAAACCCAGGAATGGGTGGAGCTGCAGCGCATCTCCTCGGTAAACGGCAACCGCATCTGGGTGGACTACGACCAGTTCCCCCAGGGCCTCATCGACACGGTGGTGGCGGTGGAGGATAAGCGGTTCTGGGAGCACAACGGCGTGGACTGGATCACCACCATCCAGGCCGGCATCAACTATGTGGGCCACAAGCTCCACATCCCCTTCCTCCAGCTTTACGAGGGGACGCCGGGCGCCTCCACCATCACCCAGCAGGTGACCCGGAACCTCACCGGCGACCGGGAAGTGGACACCATGCGCAAGGCCCGGGAGATCGTCCGGGCCCTGAAGCTGGAGCGCCGGTACTCCAAGGACCAGATCCTGGAGGCGTACCTGAACCTGGTGTCCTTCGGCAACAATACCTACGGCATCCAGGCGGCGGCCAACCTCTATTTTGACAAGGACGTCAGCGAGCTGACCGTCGCCGAGTGCGCCTCCATTGTGGGCATCACCCGGGACCCCTCCTACTACAACCCCTTCTACAACACCGAAACCAACCACGGCCTGGAAAACAACCAGAACCGCAAAGAGGACATCCTCTTTATGATGCACGACCAGGGGCTGCTCACCGACGAGGAATACGAAACGGAGCTCTCCCGGCAGATCGTGTTCGCCAGCGCCAACAAGGAGCAGCTGGTGAGCAACGACCAGAGCTACTTTGTGGACTATGTCATCGAGTGCGTCATCAATGACCTGGCGGAGCAGGGAGGTTATACCTACCAGGAGGCTGAAAACATGGTCCTCTCGGGCGGCTACCGGATCTACACCACGGTGGACACCCGGATCCAGGGCATCCTGGACGAGGTCTACGAAACCTATGATTTCCCCACCGTCCTCAACGAGGAGAACCCCCAGTCCGCCTTTGTCATCACCGACCCCAACGGGAAGATTGTGGCCCTCCGGGGCGGCACCGGGGTGAAGGAAGGGGCCCGGATCTGGAACCGGGCCACCGACACCGCCCGCCAGGCAGGCTCCACCATCAAGGGTATCTCCTCCTATCCTCTGGCCATCCAGCAGAACCTGATCCACTTCTCCACCCTCATTGAGGACAAGGAGGTGGTCATCAAGCAGGAGGGCCAGCCGGACTGGACGCCGGTGAACCACTACGGCACCTACCGGGGCTTTATGACCGTCACCGAGGCCATCCAGCGGTCCACCAACATGATTCCCGTCCAGCTGGTGCAGATGCTCACCCCCAGGGCCTGCTGGAATTTCCTCCACGATTCCCTGAATATCCAGACCCTCGCCGAAAGCGACATCGCCTACAGCCCCATGGCCCTGGGCTCCCTCACCAACGGCATCACCCCCCTGGATATGGCGGGGGCCTATCAGATGTACGCCAACGGCGGCCTGCGGACCCAGCCCTACTGCTATACCCAGGTGCTGGACAGCTACGGCAACGTGGTGCTGGAAACCAACACCACTCCCCAGCGGGTGCTGGACTACGACGCCGCCACCGTGATGAACAAGCTCCTCCAGCGGGTGGTCAACGCCTCCCCCGGCACCGGCACCTCGGCCAGCCTCGGCTCCCTGGGTATCCCGGTGGCCGGCAAAACCGGCACCACCGACGACGACGTGGACCAGTGGTTCGTGGGCGTCACCCCATACTATGTGGGGGTCTGCTGGGTGGGTTACGATGAGCAGTTCCAGCGGGACGAAGAGGGGAACCTTCTTTACGACGCCTACGGCCAGAAGATTCCCAACACCGTCCATTACACCCAGTATCCGCCTCCGCTGCTGTGGCGAGAGGTAATGCTGCGGGTGCATGAGGGCCTGGAGGCCCGGGACTTCGCCGGCTCCTCCAGTGTGGTTTCGGTGCAGTACTGCACCCTCACCGGCTATGCCGCCACCCCGGACTGTGAGAATACCGCCACCGGCTGGTACAAGACCGACAACATCCCCAGCGCCTGCCCCTACTGCACCGGGACAAACGAGGACGTCCCCATTGTGGGCCAGAAGACCCCCACCGCCGACGAGGAGGAGGACGACCGGGATTCCGACGATGAGGACGAGGACAGCCGGAGCAGCAGGCGGAACCGGGACGATGACGAATGATTTTACTCTCGCCCCCGCTTTTGCGGGGCAGCAGGAGCGCCCGGCCGATCTGCGGCCGGGCGCTTTTGGCATTTTCCCGATGTGGAAAGGAGAAAAGGAAGAATGATGGAGCTGAGCGCCGGGGAAATCCGGGGGCACCGCCTCCGGGCCCATCACCTGGACAAAAGGCTTCCCCAGGACTCCCTGGAGGAGGCCGCGGGGGCCTGCGGCTTTCAGAACTCCCCGCCCGGGGCCTGGGAAACCGCCGCCTGGGCCAGGGTGGAGGGCTGCACCCGGGAGGGCCTGGAGCGGGCCCTTTATGAGGAGAAAAGCCTCCTCCAGGCCTGGAGCTTCCGGGGGGCCCCGGTGGTGTTCCCCGCCGCCCGGAGCGGCGTTTTCCTCACCCCCCTGGCTGCCCGGGAGGGGGAGGAGCCCTGGATTTACACCCAGGGCATCGGCCTGGCCCTGGATTACCTGGGGATGGAGTTTTCCCAGCTTCTGCCCCTGGTGGCCGGGGCGGCCGGGTGCCTGGACGGCCGCACCGTCAAAAGCAAGGAGGCCCTGGACCAGCTCCTGGCCGGCGAGGCGGAGAAGGGCCTTCCCCCGGAAAAGCTGCCCCTCTGGCGGGCCCCTTCCATGTACGGCCGCCCGGACCGGCAGACGGTGGGCGGGGCGGTGGTTTCCTTCCTGCTGCGGCCCTGCGCCTTCCGGTCCCTGGTGGTGTTTGGGCGGCGGGAGGGGAACACCCCCACCTTCACCTCCTTCCGAAGCTGGACCGGCCGGGAGCCCGGGGAAGCCCCCGGCGGGGACCGGGAGCTGGTGCGGCGTTTCCTCCACTGCTACGGCCCCGCCGCCCCCGCCCTCCTGGGGGAATGGCTGGGCTGCTCCCCCCGGCAGGCCGCCCGCCTTTGGGCCGCCGCGGAGGAGGAGATGGTCCCGGTCCGGGCCGGGGGAAAGGTCCGGTACCTTCTGGCGGAGGATTTGGCGGGCGTCAAGGGCGGGGAGCCGGAGGAACGGCTGCTGCTCCTGGGCCCCCACGACCCCTACCTGGACCTGCGGGACCGGGAAATCATCCTGGAGGACCCGGCCCGCCGCCGCCGGGTCTGGCAGACGGTGTCCAACCCGGGGGTGGTCCTCCGGGGCGGGAGGGCCGCCGGGGTCTGGACGGGGAAGGTGAAGGGCGGCAGGCTGGAGTTCTCCGCCGACCTGTGGGAGCCCTTCTCCCCAAA
>CAJFUT010000010.1 GCA_904420255.1 uncultured Angelakisella sp.
CAGGGTGATGCCGTAGCAGGCAAAGCCCTTGGCCGGGCGGCTCCCCCGGTGCCAGAAGGTGTCCAGGTCCTGGAGGCGGTCAAACACCCCCTGGAGCAGATCGTCATCCACCGAAACGCAGTCATACCGCTCCGGGGCGTATTCCTCGTACTCCCCGGAATCCGGATGGAACTCCCGGATGATGCCGAAGTCATGGCAGCAGGGCATTTCCCTTCCTCCCTTTTCAGAGCTTCAGTTTTGTAAAGGCCGCCGGCCAAAGCCCCGCGGCGGCAAGGCCCAGCAAGGCGTAGCGCAGCCAGAGAAAGACATCCCCCTCCGGCAGAAGCCCCCGCAGCAGCAGCCGGAGCCCCATCAGGAAAACCGCCCCCAGAACCAGCCGGAGCGCCCTTTTCCACCATGGTCCCCGGACCTGGAAGCCCACAAACCGCCCCTCAAAGGCAAGGCCGGCCAGGGCCCCCGCCCCCAGCCCCGCCGCCCGGATGGAATCGGGGGAGGGGCTCCAGAAAAGGGCCAGGGAGGCCAGAAGGACCGCTCCCGCCATCACCTGGAGGGTGGATACGCCCCGGCGGGCCAGCAGCCACACCGCCCAGGACACCAGCACCCCCAGCAGCGCCCCCATCAGGGTGTCGGTGGGATAATGGACCCCCAGATAAACCCGGGAGGCCATCACCAGAAGCGCCGCTCCAAGGCCCGGCAGCCCCACCCACCAGCGGCGGTACCGGAGCCAGAGGGCCGAAGCCGCCGCAGCGGCGCACTGGCTGTGGCCGCTGGGGAAGGACCAGGACTCCGCCAGGTGGACGGTGTCCACGGGGCCCTCCAGAGCCAGATACCGATGGGCGGCGAAATCAGGGTTCAGGAAGGGCCGGGGACGTCGGAACAGGTCCTTGAGGAAGCCGTTGAGGGAAATGGAGGCGTAGAGGGAAAGCATCATGCCCTCCCCCAGCCGCCGGTCCACACACCACCAGCAGGCCAGCACCAGGGCCACCAGGAAGCCCGCCTCTCCCAAAAAGCTGGCGGCGAGAAAGAAAAGGTGGGCCGCACCGCTCCACAGGGACTGGATCATTGCCATCCCCCAATGGTCAAAGAAATCCAGGGGCATGACTCCGCCCCCCTTTCCATAAATTGATATTGCATCCGTCTTGTATCGGTGTATAAGGGGCTGCGGCGTCGTATCTCCTTGTGCATCGATACTTATCTTGTTTTAGTATACTGGAATCTGCCGGAGCTTTCCACCTTTCCCGGGATTTTTTTGTGAACAAACGGTAAAAACCGCCGCATTTCGATGGCAGCGCCAACCCGGCAGATGACCCGCCGCCCTGCCGGAGGGAAAATCTCCCGGGCGGTTGCCCGGCGGCGGAGCTCTATGATAAAATAACAGTATCGCATTCCTGGGCACATCCGTAACGCACGGCCTCGCCGAAGAAGCCCTCCCATAACCGGACAGCCGCAGGAATCCGGCAAAGCAACCCCTTCGCGCCTACAGAAAGGAGCCTGCCATGAAACGCGCCGTCACCGCCCTGCTGGCCGCAGGGCTTCTCCTCACCGCCGGCTGCCAGAGCGGGGAGCCGTCCGCCCTCACCGAGCCCAGCTCCCATGAGCTCCCCTCCTCCAGCTCCCAGGCGGAGCCCCAGCCGCCGGCCCTGACCCTGGACGGGGCCCCGGTGGAACCCGGCGCCGTCACCCGGACGGAGTCCCAGGGGGCGGCGGAGCTGCCGGAGGCCCCTTCCGCCTCCGCCGCCGTCACCCAGGCCGGGGCCTCCCCCGCCTTCGCCTTTGAGCTTCCTCCCGACCAGACCACCCTTTCCCTGGCCCGGGACGGGGAAACCTTCTTCCTGGGGACCCTGGAGGAATTCGCCGGCTACACGCCCCCCGCCAACGGGGACTACACCCTGAACCTCTGGGCCAGCTGGGACGGCGGGGAGGGGGAATTCCAGGGGCTCTGCGGCTACCGCATCCGCCTCACCTATGACCTGCCCATCACCCTTTCGGTGGACAGCACCGATGTCAAGCAGGGCTACTGCACCATCCTCCGGGCCGATTACCTGCCTGCGGGGGTGGACACCGTGACCGCCGAAACCGACATGGGTTTCACCCCCACCTTCTATTCCTACGAGGGGGAGATGATCGCCCTGATGCCCGCAAAATACAGCAGCGAAACCGGAGAATACCACATCACCCTCACCGCCGGGGAGGTCAGCCGGGATTTCACCATCACCGTGGTGGACGGCGGCTTTGACGTGACGGTCCAGAACTTTGAGATCGACCAGGAGGTGGCCGACTCCACTGTCAACAACCAGCAGGCCAACATCGACTACGAAACGGTGACCAGGCCCCTGAAAAACCTGGGGGACCCGGAAAAATACTGGGAGGGGACCTTCCAGCTGCCCATCGACCCCGCCTATGTGGCGGCCAGCAGCACCTTCGGCCGGATCCGGGTCATCAACGGGGTGCGGGACCAGCACGCCGGCATCGATTACCCCGCCCCGGAAGGGGCCCAGGTCTACGCCCCCAACAACGGCAGGGTCCTCTTTGCCGGCTACCTCCAGCTCACCGGCAACATGATCTGCATCGAGCACGGTTTCGGCCTCAAAAGCTGGTACTACCACCTCAGCGCCGTGGAGGTGGAGGCCGGGCAGATGGTCCAGACCGGCGACCCCATCGGCAAGGTGGGCTCCACCGGCTTTGTCACCGGGCCCCATCTCCACTTCACCATGTCGGTGAACAACATCTACACCAACCCGGAGCAGTACCTGGCGGGGGATCCTTTGGGCTGAGCCCGGTTCTGCCATTCCGCTTTTAGCACAGCCAAGTTTTCTTGTCAATATATTTTGCAAAGTTTTCTTGACAATGTGTTCAAATGCAGTCGAGGGCCTCTTATCACGAAAACAGCGCCCGGCAAAAGCCGGGCGCTTTCTATCACATCTTCAGGGGATTTATTCCTCAGCGGGGGCCTCCTCGACAGGAGCGGCGGCCTCGGCCACGTTGGCGGCCTCCTGGGCGGCCTCACGGTCGGCCAGCAGGGCCTTGATGGAGAGGCTGGCGCGCTTCTTGTCGTAATCCAGCTCGGTGATCTTGGCTTCCACCTCGTCGCCCACAGCCAGCTTGTCGGCAACCTTCTCGACCCGCTCCTTGGCGATCTGGGAAATGTGAATGAGGCCGTCGATGCCGGGGATGATCTGGGCGAAGGCGCCGAAGGCGGTGATGGACATGATCTTCACCTTCACCACATCGCCCACCTGGTACTTGGTTTTGATGATCTCCCAGGGGTTATCCTCGGACTTCTTGTAGATGAGGGAAACCTTCTTGTTCTCCTGGTCCACATCCTTGACGGTGACGGTGACGGTATCCCCCACCTTCACCACCTCGGAGGGGTGCTTCACCCGCAGCCAGGTCAGGTCGGTCATGCCGATGCGGCCGTCCACCCCGCCCAGGTCCACAAAGACGCTGAAATTGGTGATGGACTTGACGACGCCGGTATAGACCTTGCCCACTTCCACTTCTTCCCAGAACTTCTTGGCCAGCTCCTCCCGCTGGGCGCGGAGGACGGCGCTGATGGAGCCCAGGGCCCGGCGGCGCTGGCGGTTGGTTTCCAGAATCTTGAAGGAAACCTCCTTGCGCAGCAGGGTATTCAGGTCGCCGTCCCGGGGGATGCCGGACTGGGAGGCGGGGATAAACACCTTGATGCCGTTGGAGAGGACCAGCAGGCCGCCCTTGATGACGTCGGTGACTACGCCGGTGAGGACCTCGCCGGTTTCCCCGGCGGCCATCACCTTCTCAAAGCCGGCGGCCTGGTCCAGACGCTTCTTGGAGCACATGGCGGTGCCCTCCACGTCGTTTACCCGCACCACCAGCAGCTCGATCTCGTCCCCCACCTTCACGATGTCCTCGGGCTTGGCGGAGGGGTCGTCGGTCAGCTCATTGATGGGGACGTAGCCGGCGTGCTTGGTGCCGATATCGACGAAGATTTCGTTCGGCTTGATGCCGGTGACGACGCCCGTCACCTTCTCCCCATTATATGTACTTTTGAAGGACTGCTCCAGCATCTCCTCAAAAGTCATGTCATTGCTGATGTTATCGAGTCTGCTCATGGTTTCTTGAACCTCCTTAATTATACAAACCGGTGTTGAGGCGCCGGCTGTAATTCCAATGAAAGATGCCCGGGCGAAAAGCTCTTTGTGGAGGGAAAGCTCCCCGGGCTCCTCCACCAGGACTGTTGGGCAGTTGGCGGCACAAATATCGAAAAGCTTCCTGGTGTTGGAACTGTTCCGCCCTCCGACGACAATCATAGCGTCCGCAGACTGGGAAAGGCGCTGGGCCTCCTCCTGCCTTGTAACAGTAGCTTTACATATTGTATCAAATATCTCGAGATTTGTACACACCTTTTTTGCAGAAAATATTGTTTTCTCCCATTCTTGTCTGTTAAAAGTGGTCTGGGCCACCAAAATAAAGCTGAGTTTGTGGAAATTTTCTAAATTCTGAACCGATCTTTCCAGTTCTTCCCCTGTTTTGGCCACCAGGAAAGGGCCGGAACAATGGCCGGTGATGCCCTGGACCTCGGGATGCTCCGGGTCGCCGGCCACCAGCGTCACCGTTTCCCGGGGCTGCCGGGCCACGATCTGATGGACCCGGGCCACAAAGGGGCAGGTGGCGTCCCGGTAAGGGATCCCCCCCTCCTCCAGCTCCCGGGTCACCGACAGGGGAACCCCGTGGGCCCGGATCACCACCATGGCCCCGGGGGGACATTCCTCCGGCCTTTGGATCACCGAAACCCCCATCCCCTCCAGCCGGCGGACAACGCCGCCGTTGTGGACGATGGGGCCCAGGGTGCAGACCGGCCTTCCCTCCCGGGCGGCCTCCTCCACCATCTCCACCGCCCGCCGGACGCCGGAGCAGAAACCGGCGGTTTCAGCCACCTGCAGCTTCATTCCCGTCCTCCTCCCAGCCCAGCAGGGCGTTGATGCGGTTCATAATGAGCTTGCTGGCCCGGCGCAGGGAAACCCGCTCCTCGCTCTGGAAGCCCAGCTCCTCATAGGGGATGAGCCGGCCGATCTTCACCGTGATCCGGGAGCGGAAGCCCCGCCTCTCCCCGAACAGCAGGGCGCAGGGGAGAATGTCGGCATGGGCCTGGCGGGCGATGAAGGCGGCGCCGGACTTGGGCTTCATGGGGCCGCCGGTGCGGTTCCGGGTGCCCTCGGGGAAAATCCCCACCAGATGCCCGCCGGACACCAGCTCCTCGGCCCGGTTGATGGCGGTCATATCCCCCTGGCCCCGGTTCACCGGGAACACCCCCAGGGCGGAAAGGAGAAGCCCGAAGGCCTTGTTGTCAAACCACTCCGCCTTGCTCATGAAATGGAGCTGCCGCCTGGGGGGAAAGGCGTGGGCCAGCACCACCGGGTCCTTGAGGAAGCGGTGGTTGCTCACCACCAGGGCGCCGCCCTCGGCGGGGATGTTCTCCCGCCCCTCGATGCGGATGTCGTACAGGATGGCGAAGAGCACCCGGGTCACCCACCAGGCAAAGGTATAAAAAGCTTTCATAGGGAAGTCCGTCCTTTGATGTAATTGACAATGGCGTCGATGGAGGCCGCCAGGTCCAGATGGGTGGTGTCGCAGAGCCAGGCGTCCTCCGCCTGGCGCAGCGGCGCCGCCTCCCGGTGGGAATCGTTGTAATCCCGCTCCTTCACATCCCGGAGGACGGAATCAAAGTCCACCTGGTGGCCCTTCTGGACCAGCTCCTTGTAGCGGCGCATGGCCCGGGCCTCGGGGGCGGCGGTGAGGAAGATCTTGATGTCGGCGTCGGGAAGCACCACGGTGCCGATATCCCGCCCGTCCATAATGACGCTGTGGCGGCGGGCCAGGTCCCGCTGCAAATCCAAAAGAAACGCCCGGACCTCCGGCATGGCGGAAACGGCGGAGGCCGCCATGCTGGCCCGGGGCTCCCGGATGGCCTGGGAAACGTCCTCCCCATTGAGGAAAATCCGCTGCCCCTCCGGGGAAAACTCCAGGGACACCTGGATTTCCGGCAGCAGGGGGAGCACCTGGGAGGGGTCTGCGGGGTCGGCGCCCCGGCGCAGGGCAAAAAGGCCCACCGCCCGGTAAAGGGCCCCCGTATCCACATGGAGAATGGAAAGCCGCCGGGCCGCTTCCTTCGCGATGGTGCTTTTTCCGGCTCCGGCGGGGCCGTCCAGGGCAATGGAAATCATGGGAAAAGCCTCCTGGTTCCAAGGAATTGGCGGGTGGAGGCATCCATCGCCGTCCTCCCCCGGAGGGGCGCTTTCAAAACCGCCGTCCCGCCGCTCTAATTTATGATTATAGCATATTTTGCCGCCGTCGAAAAGATTTTTTCGGGAAAAACCGGGCCGAAGCAATTTGGAAAAAACGGAAATTTCCGGGGGGCGGCGGCCGGGGCCCGCTTGGGCTTCCCTAAGAACCTGCCTCCCCATGGGATACGGGCCCGATGAGATTTGCCTCCAGCAGCGTTTCAAAGGTATTGACCGCGCCGCCATGTTCCACGATTTTCCCATCCGCCACCCGGTCGATATTGACGCCGGTGAAGGACAGGCGCTTCCCGCTGGGCCTGATCCCCAGCCACTCCCCCAGGTGGGTGCCCTCCATGACAAATTCAGAGATGACCGTATCCCCGTCGCAGAACTGCCTGGTGACCCGCATGGCATAGTCCGGGTAGGTGCTCTTGGTGGCGGCGATGTGCGCCGCCATCCCCTCCACCCCTACAGGGACCCGGCTGCCGCCCACCCTTACGCAGCAGTCCCGGGACACGAACTCCCCCATGCGCTGGGTTTTATTCTCTGATACGATAACTTCATAAAAGTATTTTACCCGTTCTGCCGCAGTCATACCTTGACCTCCCCATTCTCCGGCCCCGGCAGGCCCATGGCGGCGGCGTAGCCGGTGGAGAAGGCAAGCTGGAGGTTGAAGCCCCCGGTGCGGGCGTCGATGTCCAGCACCTCCCCGGCGAAATAGAGCCCCGGCACCAGCCGGGAAGCCATGGTCCCAGGGTCCACCTGGGAAACCTTCACCCCGCCGGCGGTGACCACCGCCTCCTCCACCGGGCCCAGGGCGGTGGGGGTCAGGGGGAAGGCCTTCACCAACCCCGCCAGGCGGGACCGCTCCTCCCGGGTCAGGTGGTGGGCCTTCCGGTCCGGCGGCACCTGGGCGGCCTCCAGGAGGGGGAGGATCAAAACCCTGGGCAGCAGGCTCCCCAGGATATTGCCCAGGTCCCGGTTGGGGGCGTCCTCCAGGTCCCGGAGGAGCCGGGCGTCCAGCTGCTCCGGGGTGAGGCCCGGCTTCAGGTCAATGGCCAGGCGGTACTCCCCCGCCGGCTTCCGCATCCAGGCGCTGGCGGAGAGGACCAGGGGCCCGGATACCCCGGAATGGGTGAACAGCATCTCCCCCAGCTCCTGGAACAGGGGCTTCTTTTTCCCCCGCTCCCAGAGGGTGAGGGTGACGTTTTTCAGGGAGAGGCCCGCCATCCGCCCGCAGCAGTCCTCGGCGCAGAGGATGGGCACCAGGCTCCCCCGGGGCTCCACAATGGTGTGCCCTGCCCCGGCGGCCAGCCGGAAACCGCTGCCGTCGCTGCCGGTGCCGGGGTAGCTCATCCCCCCGGCGGCCAGCACCACACTCCGCCCCCGGAATTCCCTGCCGTCCTGGCTGCGGACCCCGGCGGCGGCGCCGTCCTCCAGGAGGATTTCCGAGACCTTGGCCTGGACGATCCGGGCCCCTCCCTCCCGGGCAAAGCGGACCAGGGCGTCGGCCACGTCCCTGGCGCTGTCCGAAACGGGAAAGACCCGGTTGCCCCGCTCGGTTTTCAGGGGCACCCCCAAGCCCTCAAAAAGGGCCATGGTGTCCGCCGGGGAAAAGCGGCTCAGGGCGCTGTAGAGGAACTTGGGGTTGGACATGACGTTTTTCATCACTTCATCGGGGGGGCAGTTGTTGGTGAGGTTGCAGCGGCCCTTGCCGGTGACCAGGATCTTCCTGGCGGGGCGCTCCCTCCCCTCCGCCACCAGCACCGAAAGGCCCCGGCGGGCGGCGAAGCCGGCGCAGAGGAGGCCCGCCGCGCCGCCTCCCACAATCACAGCGTCGTATCTCATCCTTTTCTCCTTCCCGGGGATTTTTCACAGCAAAAGGCGCGGTCCCCGCCGGCTTCGGATGCCCCCGGCACCCGCCCGGCTCCGCCGCGCCTCTCCTCAGAGCTTTTTCGCCCCGTCGGTCCGCTCGTAGACGTCGTATTCCTCCCAGATCCCCTCCAGGGTGGAATAGGTTTTGCTGATCTCGTCCTTCTTCTTGAGGCCCACCGCCACAATCAGGGCGTTGATGACGCTCATGGGGGCCACCAGGCTGTCCACAAAGGAAGCCATCTCGCTGCGGGCCAGGAGGAGGATATCCGCCGCCTGGGCCAGGGGCGCCGAGGTGGAGTCGGTGAGGGCTACCACCTTCGCCCCGCGGTTTTTGGCGTACCGGGCCGCCTTCAGGGTGCGCTGGGAATAGCGGGGGAAGCTCATGGCGATAAAGACATCCCCCTCCCGAATACGGAACATCTGCTCAAAGGTTTCCCCGGTGGAATTGGAATTGACGCAGTGAACATGGGGGAACATCTGATTGAAGTAAAAGGCCAGGAAGCTTGCCAGCATACTGGAGCTGCGGATCCCCAAAATATAGATTTCCCCCGCCTCCACAATGGAATCCACCGCCGCCTCAAAGGCGCTGTGGTCCGCCTCCTCCAGGGTGCGGCGGATCTTCTCGCTGTCCAGGCTCAGCACCTTGGTGAGGACGTCCGCGTCCCCGATCTGGCCGTCGATGATCTCCATCCGCTGGACGGTGGTGAGACGGTTGCGGATAATCTCCTGAAGGTTCTTCTGAAGCTGTGGGTACCCCTCGAAGCCCACCTCGGTGGCGAAGCGCACCACGGTGGATTCGCTCACCCCCACGGTGTCCCCCAGCTTGGAGGCGGTCATAAAGGCCGCCTTGTCGTAGTGCTGGGTGATGAATTTCCCAATGAGCTTCTGTCCCTTGGAAAAATTGGACATATTCTTTTCGATGATGCTCAAAAGGTCCATTGGCACAGCGGATAACTCCTCTCAAAACAGGATTTTCACTCCCCCCAATGATACCCAATCCTGCCGCAAAAATCAAGGCTTCGGGGGCAAAAAATGCAGGGGTTTTTGCTGCTTCCTGCAAATCCGGCCGGTCCAGGCCCTCCGGGGAGGGCCGCGCCGGCAAAAAACAAAGCCATCCCGCCCCCCAGGGGGACAGAATGGCTTCGGCGTCAGCCGTGTCCGCGTTTATTCGGCAAATCCGGAATCCACCAGCTTGATGAGGGAATCCACCGCCTGCTCCTCATCGGCGCCGTCGGCGATGATCTTGATGGAGGTGCCTCCAACAATCCCCAGAGAGAGGACGCCCAGCAGGCTCTTGGCGTTGACCCGCCGCTCCTCCTTCTCCACCCAGATGGAGGACTTGAACTCATTGGCCTTCTGAATAAAGAAGGTGGCGGGCCTGGCGTGCAGGCCAACGTGGTTCTGTACAACAACCTCTTTTACATACATAACGAAAAACTCCTCACGGTCAATGAAATTTCACGGTGATTTCCTGCCTTGATTATATCCACCAGGATACCCTTCGTCAACGAAAAAACATCCCAAAGGCTGGCATTTTGGGGATTTTCTGCTTGTTTTCCAGTTGCCGAGCCAAAAAAAACCCCCTGTTTGTGCATCATACCCATAAAGTTTTCAACAGTATTGTGACATTATACATCACCGGCCCCAGCAGCGCCGGCAGCAGATTGGCGGTCTTGATTTTCACCACGCCGAAGAAATTGATGCCGATGCAGATGACGATGGCATACCCCACCATGCAGATCTGGTTCAGCAGGTCCCCCACCAGGATGTTCTGGAGGTAGCCCGCCAGCAGGGTGATGGCGCCCTGGTAAACCAGCACCGTCAGGGCGGCGCAGGGCACCCCCACCCCCAGGCTGGCCCCCAGGACGATGGCGGCGATGAAGTCCAGTGAGCTTTTGATGAGCAGCACCCTGTAATCCCCGGTAAGGCCGTCCTGGAGGGAGCCGATGATGGTCATGGCCCCGACGCAGAACAGCAGGGAGGCGCTGACAAAGCCCTTGGAAAAATTGCTGGCCCGCAGCTTCTTCTCGATCCGGTCCCCAAGGCGGTTGAGGCGGTCGTCGATGCCCAGCAGCTCCCCGATGACCGCCCCCGCCGCCAGGCTCACCAGCAGCAGCAGCTCCCCCGAGGAGGAAACGGCCCCGGTGGCGGGGTCCGCCGACAGCATCATGGAAAGCAGGCCGTTGAGGCCGATGACACAGGTGGCAAGACCCAGCATCTGGGTCACCGCCTGGTCGATCCGCTCCGGCAGCCCCTTCTTGACGCAGAGGCCGATGAAGCCTCCCGCCAGCACCGCCGCGGTGTTGATGATGGTTCCCGTCATATGCTCCCCCTTTTCTCCGTCAGTCCTCCGCCCCTTCTTCCCGCTCCAGCCGGGCCAGGTAGGCCCGGTCGGCGGGGGTCAGGCTGGCCTTCTCCAGCAGGTCCGGGCGCTTTTTCCAGGTGGCCAGCAGGGACTGCTCCCGGCGCCATTTGGCGATGTTGGCGTGGTGGCCGGAGAGAAGCACCGGCGGCACCTCCCTGCCGTTCCACACCGACGGGTGGCTGTACTGGGGATATTCCAGAAGGCCGTCCTGGAAACTCTCCTCGGTGAAGCAGCTCTCATCGCTGAGGACCCCGGGGCAGAGCCGGGCCACCGCGTCCAGGATGCAGAGGGCGGGCAGCTCCCCCCCGGTGAGGACATAATCCCCCAGGGAGATCTCCTCGTCCACAATCTCGTCCAGGACCCGCTGGTCCACCCCCTCGTAGTGGCCGCAGAGGAACATGATATGGGGACGGGCCGCCAGCTCCGCCGCCTTCCGCTGGGTAAACACCTGCCCCTGGGGGGAAGGGAACACCACATAGGGCTTCCCGCCGGAAACCCGGCAGATTTCCTCATAGCAGCGGTAGATGGGCCCCACCTGCATCAGCATCCCCTTGCCCCCGCCGTAGGTGCAGTCGTCCACCCGGTTGTGCTTGTTGCCGGCAAAGTCCCGGATGTTGAAATAGTTCACCGAGATTTTCCCCGCCCGCTGGGCCCGCCCGATGATGCTCTCGTCGGTGACGGCCATGCACATATCCACAAACAGGGTGGCTACGTCAAACCGTGGTATCATGGTCAAACAGTCCCTCCAGGGGTCGGATTTCCATCCGCCCGGCCTCAATGTCAATCCTCACCACCACCTGGGGGATGGCGGGGACCAGCTCCACCGCCCCGTCGGGGAATTCCACATGGTAAACGTCGTTGGCGCCGGTGCGGGAAACGTCCCGGAGGACGCCGTAGACCCGGCCGGTGTCGGCGTCCGCCACCGTCATCCCCAAAAGGTCCTGGACATAGTGCTGCCCCTCCTCCAGGGTGTCGTCCTCCCGGTCCAGGTAGAGGACCTTCCCCCGGAGGGCCTGGGCCGCCTCGGGGGTATCCACCCCCCGGAGCTTCAAGAGCACCATGTTCTTCTGGACCCGGGCCTTTTCCACCGTCATGGGGACCTCACCCTTTTCCAGGTACAGGGTGGCAAAGCCGGTGAGGTCCTCGGGGGAATCGCACCAGGGCTGCACCCGGACATCCCCCCGCAGGCCGTGGACCGAAACCACCCTGCCGCACTCCAGATATTTCTTTCTCATTTTTCAGTTCTCCTCCGCCGGCAGCCCGGGCGCCCCCCAAAAGGGAACAAAGGGGCTGTAACCAGCCGTTACAGCCCCTGCGCCCAACCAGAATCAGTCGATCTCAACCGCGACCTTCATGCCGGCCTTGTTGGCGGCGGCCCGTACCACAGTGCGGATGGCCTTGGCGATCCGCCCTTGCTTGCCGATGACCCGGCCCATATCGTCCGCCGCCACATGGAGGTGGAAGACAATGGTGCCGTCCTCGGCGGGCTCGTCCGCGGTGACGTTCACCGCGTCCTTCTCGTCCACAAGGTCCCTGGCAATGGCTACAATCAGATTCACGATGGTCTGGCTATCCATAGAATAAGGTTACCTCCTCAAAGGATCGTTTCTGGGAATCCCGGTTACAGAATGCCGTTCAGCTTCAGCAGAGCCTTCACGGTATCGGTGGGCTGGGCCCCGTTGGCCAGCCACTTCTTGGTCTTTTCGGCGTCCACCTTGAACTCGGAGGGGTTCTTGGTGGGATCGTAGGTGCCTACCTCCTCGATGAAGCGGCCGTCCCGGGGATACCGGGAATCCGCCACCACGATGCGGTAGAAGGGGGCTTTCTTGGCGCCCATGCGGCGCAGACGGATCTTGACAGACATAGCAGATACCTCCAGCATTTTTTCATTTTGTGATTTCTATTCAACCGATTTTCTCGGCGGAAAACATGGTTACATGGGCAGGCCGGGCATCCCGCCCCCGAAGGGCATCCGCCCCCTGCGTTTTTTGCCCGGGCCCAGCTGCTTCATCAGCTTCTGGGTCTGCTCCAGCTGGCGGATGAGGCGGTTGACGTCCTCCACCCTGGTGCCGCTGCCGGCGGCGATGCGCCGCTTCCGGGAGGGGTTGATGAGGGAGGGCTTGCTCCGCTCGGCGGGGGTCATGGAGAGGATGATGGACTCGGTGCGCTTCATCTGGCGCTCCCCCTCCTGGGCGTCCTTCTCGCTCACCTTGCCCCCCATGCCGGGGATCATCTCCAGAAGGCTGGCGAAGGAGCCCATCTTCTTCATCTGGGCCATCTGATCCAGAAGGTCGTTGAAGTCCAGGCGGCCTTCCTTCATCTTTTTGGCGGTGGAAGCCGCCGCCTCGGCGTCCATCTGGGTGGTGGCCTTTTCAATGAGGGTCATCATGTCCCCCATCCCCAGAATCCGGGAGGCCATCCGGTCGGGGTAGAAGGGCTCCAGGTCCCCGATCTTTTCCCCGGTGCCGGCAAACTTGATGGGCTTGCCGGTGGCGGCCTTCACCGAGAGGGCCGCGCCGCCCCTGGTGTCGCCGTCCAGCTTGGTGAGGATGATGCCGTCCACCCCCAGGGCCTCGTCGAAGCTCTGGGCCACGTTGACGGCGTCCTGGCCGGTCATGGAGTCGATGACCAGGAGGGTTTCGTTGGGATGGACCTGGTCTTTGATGGCCCGGAGCTCATCCATCAGCGCCTCGTCGATGTGGAGGCGGCCGGCGGTGTCGATGATGACGATGTCGTTGCCGTAATCGTTGGCGTGGCCCAGGGCCTTCCGGCAAATCTCCAGGGGATCCCCCTGGCCCATCTCAAAGACCGGGACCCCCGCCTTGCCCCCCACCACCTTCAGCTGGTCGATGGCGGCGGGACGGTAGACGTCGCAGGCCACCAGCAGGGGGCGCTTCCCCTGGGATTTGAAGAGATAGGCCAGCTTGGCGCTGTGGGTGGTTTTACCGGAGCCCTGGAGGCCGCACATGAGGATGATGGTGGGGATCTTGGAGGAGAGGTTGATCCGGGTGTGGGTGGAGCCCATGAGGGCGGTCATCTCCTCGTGGACGATCTTGATGACCTGCTGGGCCGGGGTCAGGCTGTTGAGGACCTGCTCCCCCACCGCCTTTTCGGTGACGCTCTTGACAAAATCCTTGGCAACCTTATAGTTGACGTCCGCCTCCAGAAGGGCCAGGCGCACCTCCCGCATGGCCTCCTTGACGTCGGCCTCGCTGAGCTTACCCCGGTTCTTCAGCTTTTTAAAGGTGGCGGACAGCTTTTCGGACAAGCCTTCAAATGCCAATGGGCACACTCCCTTCTCTGGGGGCTATTCGTTGTCGCTGATCTCCCCGGCCAGCTCAATGATGCGGGCGGTCTTCTGGTAAATCTCCCTGGATTCCCCGAAGCGGTCGTTGACCCGCTCGATATCCTTGGCCAGATCGGTGATCTCGTCCAGGCAGGCCTGGATGCGGCGGAACCGCTGGGCCAGCTTCAGCCGCTCCTCATAGTCCAGGAGCTGGCCCTCGGCCCGCTTGATGGAGTCCCGCACCCCCTGCCGGGTGATGCCGCTGTGGGAGGCGATCTCCGCCAGGGAGAGGTCCTCGTTGTAATAAAGCTCCACCACGTCCCGCTGCTTTTCGGTGAGCATCTCGCCATAGAAGTCCAGAAGGAGAGATATCTCCAGATTTTTGGCCATTTCCCCACCTCCAGGCTGTAAAGATAGTTTCTTTACAAGCAAACTGCCTGTGTTATTATAGCCGGGGCAAAGGCCTCTGTCAAGCCTTTTCCTTTACATTCGTCAAAATCTCCGTCATTTTGCCGCTGAAAGGCCCCGGGGCAGTGGTTGGGCACTGTCCCGGGGCCTGTTTCATTTCTTCATCCGGCGCTTTATGTAGCTCCGTTGTTTTTGTTCCCTCCGAGGCCGAAGCTGATGGAAAGGGCCCGGTCGATCTGGTCCATATAGGGTTCATCCACCCGGCCCATCCGTTCCTTGAGCCTCTTTTTATCAATGGTCCGCACCTGCTCCAGCAGCACCACCGAATCCTTGGCCAGGCCGCAGTCCTGGGAATGGAGCTGGATGTGGGTGGGCAGGCGGGTCTTATCCTTCTGGCTGGTGATGGCCGCGGCGATGACGGTGGGGCTGAATTTATTGCCCACATCATTCTGGACGATCAGGACCGGGCGGACGCCCCCCTGCTCCGAGCCCACCACCGGGCTCAAATCCGCGTAGTAGATATCGCCACGCTTAATGGTCATTCTTCCACACTCCCTGTAAATTTCGCCCTGGGCGCCTCCCTCCGGGAGGGCCCCCGGCAGCTTACAGCTATATTTTGTCCGAAGGGGGGAGTGTCTAATCACCCCCTGTGACATTTTATTGCCCCGGCGGAAGGAATGACAGCAAAAAGCGCCCCGTCAAAGCGGGGGGGCTCATCAGAAAGCTTTGGTTTTGCCCTGCATGGGGCAAAACCGCGCAGCGCCAAGAATTCAGGGAAAACAGCCAGATGCAAGGCGCCGGCCCGCAGGCAGCCTTGGTGGCTGGCAAGGGCCGGCAACGCCGCAGATGGCTTGTTTTGCCTGAAATTCCCGGCAAAGCTTTCTGATGGGCACACCGCTAATACGAGGCGCTTTCCTCTTCTTCTTCCAAATAAGTGAAATCCGTGACGGCAACCTCCCCGTCCACCGACGGAATCAGGATTTTCCGGATTTCCATGGTTTCCTTGTCAAAGACGATCTGGTAGGTGGTGAGGATGATGGTGCCGCTGGCGGTGACGGTGTCCTCCCCCACCTCGGTGGTGAGCTTCCCCTCCTTCTCCCCGGTGAGGACCTCCCGCAGCAGGGTGAGGATGGACTGGGTGGGCAGGTCGTAGGCGGAAAGGTCCACCTCCATCCCCCGGTACTCCACCAGGATTTCCTCCCCGCCCGCCGATACCGAAAGGCCGTCCAGGGTTTCCGGGGCGGTGAAGTCCAGCCTCACATCCGCTTCCCCGGTCTTGGTCACCTGGGCAGCGGCGGTGCCCCCGTCGTAGGCGAACTCCGCCGTAAAGGAATAGGCCCGCCCCAGGCTCTCCTTCACCAGGCTGTCGTAACCGGTCATCTGCTCCTTGACCTTCCCGCAGCCTCCCAGGGCCATGGCCACCGCCAGGAGGAGGGGGATCATCCGAAATTTCATGGCCGCTCCTGTTCCGCTTCCAGAAAGGCCCTCCCGAAATAATCCGGCAGCATGGAGGGGAGCATGGCGTCCCTGGAATGGTCCGCCGCCGCCAGCTGGGCGGCCCGGCCGTGGGCCCACGCCCCCCAGAGGGCGGCCCGCTCCGGGGGGAGCCCCCGGGCCAGCAGCCCTCCCAAAAGCCCGGTGAGGACGTCGCCGCTGCCCCCCTTGGCCAGGCCGTCGCAGCCGCCGAAGTGGAAGGCGCGGCGCCCACCCGGGCCGGTGATCCCGGTGACAAAGCCTTTCAGAAGCACTGTGATTCCAAAATCCTTCGCCATAGTATATTCCCCGGAAAAGGGATTATTCCCCACCTGCCGGGGGTCCAGCCCCGCCAGCCGGGCGTACTCCCCGGGATGGGGGGTGATGAGCACCGGGCAGGCGGCCTTTTTCAGCAGCTCCGCCCTTCCCGCCAGGACGTTGAGGGCGTCGGCGTCCAGGAGGAGGGGCTTCTCCTGCCCCAGCAGCGCCTCCACAATGGCCAGGGTATCCGGCCCGGGGGTCATGCCGCAGCCGGCGGCCACCGCGTCGCTGCCCCGGGCGGCCTCCAGCAGCTCCGGCAGGCTTTCCCGGGAAATGGCCCCCTCCGCCGTTTCCCGGCAGGGGAGGTGGATGGCCTCCGGGGAGCGGACCGCCGCGGCGGTCAGGACCTTCTCCACCGAGGCCAGCCGCAGGTAGCCCACCCCGCTGCGCAGGGCCGAAGCCGCCGCCAGAAGGGCGGCCCCGGGATAGGGCCGGGAGCCCGCCACCAGGAGGAGCCGTCCGTTGTCCCCCTTGTGGCCGGTGTGGCTGCGGCGGGGACGGTTCTCCCGGATCCAGGCGGGGTCCGGGGCCTCCAGCCAGCCGTCAAAGGCCTCCTCCGCCTCCCGGGGGGCGCCGATGCTCCCCAGGGCCGCCTCCCGGCTGTATTCCTCCCGCCAGTTCACCAGATGGGCGGGCTTCCAGGCACCCAGGGCCACCGTCAGCTCCGCCGGGATGCAGTGCTCCCAGCGGCCGGTGTCCGCCTCCACCCCGCTGGGCAGGTCCAGGGCCGCCGCCGGGGCGGCGGATTCCCGGGCCGCCCGGAAGAGGGGCCTCAGGCCCTCCGGGACGCTCCCCCGGAAGCCGGTGCCGAAGACGCCGTCCACAATCAGCTCCGCCTCCCGGCAGAGGGCCTCCGCCGCTGCCGGCCCCTCCGCCACCTCCACCTGGGGCGGCAGGAGGGAAAGGGCCCGGGCGGCCTCCCCGGTGGCGGGAGGGCCCATCACCAGGGCGGCGGTGACCCTGGCCCCCCGCTCCGCCAGGGCCCGGGCCGCCACCAGGCCGTCCCCGCCGTTGTTGCCCTTGCCGCAGAGGACCAGCACCCGGCGCCCCGCCATGGGCCACTTTTCCGCCAGGATGGCGGCGGCGGACTGCCCGGCGGTTTCCATCATCTCCCAGTAGCTGACCCCCGCGCCGGCGCAGAGGGCCTCCAGCCCCTTCATGCCGGCGGCGGTGACGAAACGGGTCATGGCCTTTCCTCCTCTTCCTCCCGCCAGGCCGTCACAAAAGCCGCGGCGGTATCCTTGGTATGGGTGATGCTGAGGGCGAAGCGCCAGCCCCGGGCCAGCTCCTCCGCCTTCCCCGTCAGGCGGAGGGCGGGCCTGCCCAGGGGGTCATGGACCACCGAAACCTCCGCCAGGGAAAAGCCCCGGACGCCGGTGCCCATGGCCTTGGAGAAGGCCTCCTTGGCGGCGAAATGCCCCGCCACCGTCTGGGGGGCCATGGCCCTCTCCCGGAAATAGGCCCGCTCCTCCTCCGAGAAAAAGCGCCTGAGGAAGGCTTCCTTTTCCATGGCCTTCGCGATGCGGGGAATCTCCGCCAAATCCACTCCCGTTTCAATCCGCAGCATTTCCGCCCCTCCTTTGACGCCCTTATCTTACCACAGTGGGGGGCTTTTTTACAACCGCCCCGCTCTTGCAATCCCCGGGAAAAAGTGCTATCATGTCCAGGTAGATACGAAAAACGCAGCGATCAAGAGAGTAATCCGCCTGTGTCCGGGCCAGAGAGGATGGGCCGCCGGCTGCAAGCCCTCCCAGCGGCACGCGGATGAAGTTCACTTGGGAGCGGCGCCGCTGAACGGGACATCCCCCAATAGGCGGCGACGGGGACGGCCCCCGTTACCGGGCCGGAGAGTGCCCGCCCTTTTCCGAAGGGAGAGGCGGGAAACCGGGGTGGTACCGCGGAACGCGTCAAATTCGCCTTTCGTCCCTTGCTGGGGACGGCGGGCGTTTTTCTTTTTTCAGCGTCAAAAATGAAATCACAGAATAAACGGAGGTAATGACCATGAAAGCCGCTTTGGAAGCCATCCGGGAAACGGCCCACCAGCAGCTCCAGGCCGCCAGGGATCTGAAGGAGCTGGAAGACCTGCGGGTCAAGTTCCTGGGAAAGAAGGGGGAGCTCACCGCCATCCTCAAGCAGATGGGGAGCCTTTCCCCCGAGGAGCGCCCCGTCGTCGGGCAGCTGGCCAACCAGATCCGGGAGTCCCTGGAGCAGGAGCTGGCCGCCCGCACCCAGGCCCTGAAGGCCGCCCAGCTGGAGGAAAAGCTCCGGGCCGAGGCCATCGACGTCACCATGCCCGGCAGCGCCCCCGCCCCCGGCCACCGGCATCCCCTCTCCCTGGTGCTGGACGAGATCAAGGAGATCTTCCTGGGGATGGGCTTCGATGTGGTGGAGGGCCCGGAGGTGGAAACCGACTACTATAACTTCGAGGCCCTGAACCTCCCCAAGGACCACCCCGCCCGGGACACCCAGGACACCTTTTATATCACCGACAACATCCTCCTGCGGACCCAGACCAGCCCCATGCAGATCCGCACCATGGAGCAGCGCAAGCCTCCCCTGCGGATCATCGCCCCGGGGCGGGTCTACCGCTCCGACGCGGTGGACGCCACCCATTCCCCGGTGTTCCACCAGATCGAGGGGCTGGTGGTGGACCGGGGCATCACCATGGCAGACCTGAAGGGCTGCCTGGAGGCCATTGTCAAGCGCCTTTACGGCGAGGAGGCGGTGGTGCGCTTCCGGCCCCACCACTTCCCCTTCACCGAGCCCTCCGCCGAGGTGGACATCCAGTGCTTCGGCTGCCACGGGGAGGGCTGCCGCCTCTGCAAGGGGGAGGGCTGGATCGAGATTCTGGGCTGCGGCATGGTCCACCCCAAGGTCCTCTCCATCTGCGGCATCGACCCGGAGGAATACAGCGGCTTCGCCTTCGGCATCGGCCTGGAGCGGCTTGTGATGGGCCGGTACGCCATCGACGACCTGCGGCTCTTCTACGAAAACGACCTGCGCTTCCTGAGCCAGTTTTAAGGGATAGGGAGGAAAAATGAAATGAATCTTTCCATGAAATGGCTGAACGACTATGTCCCCGTGGAGGGGATGGCTCCCCGCGCCTACTGCGAGGGGATGACCATGTCCGGCTCCAAGGTGGAGGGCTACGAGATCGAGGGGGCCGAAATCCGGAACGTGGTGGTGGGCCAGGTGACCGCCATGGAGCGCCACCCTGATTCCGACCACCTGTGGGTCTGCCAGGTGAACCTGGGGGACGAATCGGTCCAGATCATCACCGGGGCCCAGAACGTCCATACCGGGGACTATGTCCCGGTGGCGAAGCACAAATCGGTGCTCCCCGGCGGCCACAAGATCGTGAAGGGCAAGCTCCGGGGGCTGGAAAGCTGCGGGATGCTCTGCTCCCTGGGGGAGCTGGGCCTCACCGCCCACGATTTCCCCTACGCCATTGAGGACGGCATCTTCATCCTGGGGGAGGACTGCGACCGCACCCTGGGGAAGGATATCCAGTCCGCCATCGGCCTTGACGACACCAAGGTGGAGTTTGAGATCACCTCCAACCGCCCCGACTGCTTCTCCATGCTGGGGCTGGCCCGGGAGACCTCCGCCACCTTCAGCCTGCCCCTGAAGCTCCACACCCCGGTGGTGAAGGGCAGCGGCGGGGACGTCCACGACTACCTGAAAGTGGACGTCCTCAATGGGGAGCTCTGCCCCCGGTACATGGCCCGGGTGGCGAAAAACATCAAAATCCAGCCCTCCCCCCGGTGGATGCGGGAGCGGCTGCGGGCCTGCGGCGTCCGGCCCATCAACAACATCGTGGACATCACCAACTTCGTCATGCTGGAGTACGGCCAGCCCATGCACGCCTTCGACCTGAAATATGTGGGCGGGGCCCATATCATCGTCCGCAACGCACGCCCCGGGGAGAAGATCACCACCCTGGACGGGGTGGAGCGGGCCCTCTCCCCGGAGATGCTGGTCATCGCCGACGAGAACGCCCCCACCGCCATCGCCGGGGTCATGGGCGGCGAGTACTCCGAGATCCAGCCGGACACCCACACCATCGTCTTTGAATCCGCCTGCTTCCTGGGCAGCAGCGTCCGCACCACCGCCAAAAAGGTGGGGCTGCGCACCGAGGCCTCCGGCCGGTACGAAAAGGGCCTGGACCCCAACACCTGCTACGCGGCGGTGGAACGGGCCTGTGAGCTGGTGGAGCTGCTGGGGGCCGGCGAGGTGGTGGACGGCGCCATCGACGTCTACCCCACTCCCCGTCTGCCCCGGGAAATCCCCTTCGAGCCGGAGTGGACCAACCGCTTCCTGGGCATCCAGCTGACCGAGGCGGAGATGGTCTCCATGCTGGAGCGGCTGGACATCCCGGTGCGGGACGGCAAGGTCATCGCCCCCACCTACCGTCCCGACCTGGAATCCAAGGCGGACATCGCCGAGGAGGTCGCCCGGATGTACGGCTACGACAAGATCCCCACCACCGCCCTTGTGGGCCTGGCGGAGGGGACAGTGACCCCCCGGCAGAAATTCGACCGGAAAATCGACCGCACCCTCCTGGGGCTGGGGATGAACGAAATCGCCACCTACACCTTCATCAGCCCCAAGCTCTACGACAAAATCCTCATGCCCGCCGAAAGCCCCCTGCGCAATTCGGTCAAAATCCTGAACCCCCTGGGGGAGGATACCAGCATCATGCGCACCACCGCCCTCCCTTCCATGCTCCAGGCCCTCAGCACCAACTACAACAACCGCAACCCCGAGGCCGCCCTCTACGAGGTGGCTGTGGAGTTCCTGCCCACCCTGCCGGACCAGCTTCCTCAGGAGAAGCCCTCAATCGTCCTGGGGGCCTACGGCGGCGGCTGGGACTTCTACGCCCTCAAGGGCCGGGTGGAGGTGCTGCTCCGGCAGCTGGGGGTTTCCGGCTGCGAATACGTCCCCTGCCGGGACAACCCCTCCTACCACCCGGGCCGCTGCGCCGCCCTTGTGGCGGAAGGGCGGACGGTTGGGATGCTGGGGGAGGTCCATCCCACCGTCTGCGCCAACTTCGACCTGGGGACCAAGGTCTACGCCGCCCAGCTGGACGCCGACCTGCTCTACCAGCTCCACAGCACCGACAAAAAATACGTCCCCCTGCCCAAGTTCCCCGCCTCCACCCGGGACCTGGCGGTGATCTGCGACGAGGAACTGCCGGTGGCGGCCATCGAGAAGGTCATCCGGGCCCATGTGGGCAAAATCCTGGAAAAGATCCAGCTCTTTGACGTTTACCGGGGGGCACAGGTCCCCGAGGGGAAAAAGAGCGTGGCCTATTCCCTGATTCTCCGGGCCGCCGACCGCACCCTGACGGTGGAGGAATGCGACAAGGCCATGAACGCCGCCCTGGCGGGCCTTGCCGAAATCGGTGCGGAAATCCGCAAATAAACTCCTTTCCAGGGGGTTGTTTTCCCACCGCAAATGGGGTAGAATAGAAGAAAGGCTACAAGGGGGTGTATGATATGGCGGCGCAAGAGCCGACGATTTCCTTTTCCATCGCGGAGGACCGGGAAAAAGAGGTCAAAAAAATCCTCACCACGGTCTATGAAGCCCTGCGTCAGAAGGGCTACAACCCCATCAACCAGATTGTGGGGTACATCCTCTCGGAGGATCCCACCTATATCACCACCTACAACAACGCCCGGAGCCTCATCCGCCACATCGACCGGGATGAGCTTCTCCAGATGCTGGTGCGATCCTATCTGAAGGACTGCTGAACCGACGCCGCCCGGCTCCCCCGGGCGGCTTTTCTTCTCCCCTTTCTGTTTAGCCGAGTCCGGGCAAGGAAATATTGACCCTGACGTAGGATTTTCGGACCAAACAAACGCAAAAGGACACCCCATACATCAAGTATTGAGGCGCCCTTTTTCTGTCCGTGAGAGAAGATTCTGCGAACCGTTGGTTTGTGCGCCGCTCTCTGAGCATATCACTGGGGCTCCGGGCGCCTTTGAAGCCAGGGCTGCGAAGCACCTGTGGCCCGGCGATTTTGCGGCAGCTGCAAGGAAGAACGGCGCAGGCACCCTTGGTGGTTGTCAAGACGTTCTGACGCTGTCAGCTGTCCAAAATCGCCAGCCACAGGCAATGTTTCCTTACCTGGACTCGGCTTTACACCCTGGGTCTTTTGTGCTATACTAAGCTAGTTAAAGCTACTTTGAAGAAAGGAGGCCGCACAATGGCAGAAG
>CAJFUT010000011.1 GCA_904420255.1 uncultured Angelakisella sp.
CTTGGGCTGATAAAAACCCGCCTTCTGAATCCCAAGTGATATGCTCAGGGAGCGGGGCACAAACCGGCGCAGCGTAGGCGCTTCTCTTACGGACGCAAAAAGGCGCTTTGCGCCAGGTTGACAATTCCCCCGCCGGATGGTATCATAAAAACAAGGGAGCAGCGCGACAAGCGGTTAGCCCCGTTTAGTGATCAGTTAAGAAAAGAAACCGTCACCGTGCAGGGTGGCGGTTTCTGCGTTTCACGATGATTGTCACCGTGAATGCGCCGATATGCAGAGTGATCCGCATACGCCCCACCCCCTTTCGGGTGATGTGGGCTAACCGCCTGCCGTTTGATGCGCTGCTCCCGCGAATATTGTATCAAAAGGCCGAAAACCTGTCAATGAAGCCCCGCCATCCGCCCCCGCACCGCCCGGATATACTCCAGGCTGGTGGCGCATTTGGGGCTGGGGTGGGTGGTGATCTTGGCAAGGTCCGGGGTCATGATCCCGCTCTCGATGGTGAGGAGGGCGCTGTCCCGGAGGGCCCGGGCGAAGAAGACCAGCTCTGCCTGGCCGTCCAGCTCCCCCCGCTTCTCCAGGGCGCCGGCCCAGGCGCAGATGATGGCGATGGGGTTGGCCACCGCCGGCTCCCCCTTGCGGAAGCGGTAATAATGGCGGCGCACCGTGCCGTGGGCGGCCTCGTATTCAAAGCAGCCGTCGGGGGACATGAGCACCGAGGTCATCATGGCGGCGGAGCCGTAGGCGCTGGCCACCATGTCGCTCATCACGTCCCCGTCGTAGTTCTGGCAGGCCCAGACATAGCCCCCCTCGTCCCGCACCGCCCGGGAGACGGCGTCGTCGATGAGGCAGTACTGGTAGGTGATCCCCGCCTCCGCAAACCGCTGGGCGAATTCCTCCTCATAGACCTGCTGGAACAGGTCCCGGAAGGCCCGGTCGTACACCTTGGAGATGGTGTCCTTGGCGGAAAAGAGAAGGTCCTGCTTCACCGAAAGGGCGTAGTTGAGGCAGCACCGGGCAAAGTTGAGGATGGATTTATCCAGGTTGTGGACCCCCTGGGCGATGCCGGGGCCCTTGAACTGGTGCACCAGCTCCCGGATTTCCTCCCCGGTTTCCTCATTGGTGTAGACCAGCTCGCACTTCCCCGGCCCGGGGACCCGGATCTCCACCCCCCGGTAGAGGTCCCCATAGGCGTGGCGGGCCAGGGTGATGGGGCGTTTCCAGCTGCGGATATAGGGCTCGATGCCCGCCGCCAGGATGGGCGCCCGGAAGACGGTGCCGTCCAGGGCCGCCCGGATGGTGGCGTTGGGGCTTTTCCACATTTTGCTCAGGCCGTATTCCTGCACCCGGTCGATGTTGGGGGTGATGGTGGCGCACTTCACCGCTACCCCCAGCTCCCGGGTGGCCAGGGCCGAATCCATGGTCACCTGGTCGGCGGTGCGCTCCCGGTTGGGGAGCCCCAGGTCGTAGTACCGGGTGTCCAGCTCCACAAAGGGCTCCAGCAGCTCCTCCTTCACCATCCCCCAGAGGATGGCCGCCATCTCGTCCCCGCCCATCTCCACCAGGGGAGTTTTCATTTTGATTTTTTCCATTCCCAGCCCTCCGTTTCCGCTGAAGGCAGCCTGTGTCCGGGCTGCCTTTTCCTTTTTCTGGTACTATTATGGCATTTTCCACCGGGGGTGTCAATCCGCCGGACGGGGGAGGGGTGCGGCGGCGCCTGCCAGGGGAACCGTTCCTTGGATTTGGTGGGCATGGCATCCGGGAATTTGTGGAAAAGCACGGTTTTACCTTTACGAAATCGGCTATTTATTGTATGATATAGACAAGAAACATCGCGGTGCGGCAGAAAATCACGAAAGATGGAAAAGGAGCGCCTTCTTCATGATCAAAGCCAACCAAAAAATTTTCAACGGGGTCCTGGTGCTGCTGGACGCCGTGGTCTGCGCCGCCGCGATGGTCTGCGCCTACGCCCTGCGGTTCTGGAATTACGAGGGGGGCTTCCACCTGGGGCTGGACAGCTACTGGCGGCTGCTGGCGGCGGCGCTGCCGGCCTACGCCCTCATCTACCGGGCCTTCGGCCTTCACGATTCCTTCCGCTGCAAGGGCTTCCTGGTCGAAGCGGGAAAAATCATCCAGGCCAACCTGGCGGGGCTGGCCTTTCTGCTGGTGCTGGGCTTCCTCACCAGGGAGGTGGAGCTTTCCCGGATGGTGCTGGGGCTCTTTTTCCTGCTGGCCACGGCGGGGAGCTGCCTCATGCGGTACCTGCTCCGCAGGGCCCTGCGGCGGATGCGGGCCCGGGGCCGGAACCTGAAGCATTTTTTGATCGTGGGGTGGAATGATATGGCGGAGGAGTTCTGCCGCCGGGTCATTTCCAACAAATCCCTGGGCTGTTACATTGACGCCTACCTGGGGGAGGGCCTCCCCGGGGAGGGGCTGTCCTTCCTCCCCCGGGCAGGGGGCCTCGGGGACCTGGAGGGGTACCTGGCCGGCCACACCCCCGACCAGGTGGTGTTCTGCCTGGAATATGAGGAATACCCCCGGCTGGGGCGGATGCTGGAGGTGTGCGAGAAATACGGCGTCAAGTCCAGCCTGCTGCCGGCCTGTTCCCGCTACCTCCCCGCCAGGCCCCGCGCCCAGGTGGTCCAGGGGATGCCCCTCATCAACCTGCGCCACATCCCCCTGGACGACGCCCTCAACCGGGTGCTGAAGCGGGGGGTGGACATCGCCGTTTCCCTGGCGGGGCTGGTGCTCCTCTCCCCCCTGATGCTGGCGGTGGCGGCGCTGGTGAAGCTCACCTCCCCGGGGCCGGTTTTCTACCGCCAGGAGCGGGTGGGCCTCTGCCGCCGCACCTTCACCATGTATAAGTTCCGCTCCATGGCGGTGGACACCAGCGGCGGGGATCAAACCGCCTGGAGCCGGGCCGCCGACAGCCGCCGCACCCCGGTGGGGGCGGTGCTGCGGAAGCTGAGCCTGGACGAGCTGCCCCAGCTCTGGAACGTCCTCCGGGGTGACATGAGCATTGTGGGCCCCCGGCCGGAGCTGCCCCATTTCGTGGAAAAGTTCCGGGAGGAGGTGCCCATGTATATGCTCAAGCACCTGGTGCGCCCCGGCATCACCGGCTGGGCCCAGGTGAAGGGCTGGCGGGGGGACACCTCCATTGTGGAGCGGATCCGGTGCGACCTGTGGTACATAGAAAACTGGACCCTCCTGCTGGACCTGAAGATCATGGCCATGACCGCCTTCGCCATGGTGAACCGCCGGGAAACCCTAGCGGGGGCCGGCAAGGGGCGGGAGGGGAGCCGGGCGCGGTAAAAGGGGGATGGAGGATGGAGCGGATCGCCTATGTGATCCTGACCTGGAACTCCCGGCGGCACATCGCCGCCTGCCTGCGGGCCATTTACGGGATCACCTCCCTGGGGGCCCAGATCATTGTGGTGGACAACGGCTCCGCCGACGGAACGGCGGAGCTTCTGGAGGAGCTGGCCCGGGAATGCCCGGGCCATTGCTCTCTGGAAGTGGTGAAAAACCCCCGGAACCTGGGCACCACCCGCCCCCGGAACCAGGGCCTGGCCCGGGTGGGCCGGGACGCCGCCTATATCTGTATCCTGGACGCCGACACCCAGGTGAACCAGGCCGCCATGGAGGAGCTGGCGGGGCAGCTGCGGCGGCACCCGGAATACGGCGTCGTGGGCCCCCGGATGGCCGACGGGTCGGGGCGGGAGCAGCTCTCCGGCCGGAATTTCCCCACCCCCTGGGAAAAGCTCTGCAAGGCGGCTCCCGTCCCGGCTCTCCAGGCCCTGGGGGAGCGGCTGGAGCGGCCCCCGGGCTGGGGTTCCCCCCGGCCCTGCCCGGTGGGGTACCTCATGTCCGCCTGCTGGCTGATGCCCCGGGAGCTGCCGGGGTTGGTGGGGGGCCTGGATGAAAGGATCTTCTACGCCCCGGAGGACGCCGACTACTGCGCCCGGGTCTGGCAGGCGGGGCGGCAGGTGGTTTTCTGCCCCGGCGCCCGGATCCTCCACCACTGGCAGCGGCTTTCCCGCCAAAAGCTTCTGAGCCGCCACAACTGGGAGCACCTCATGGGGCTCCTGTATTTTTTCCGCAAGCACCGCGCCTTCCTCCGGCGGTGGAATCCCCCCGGAAATCCCGGGGAAAACGGGGCATACTAAGAACCGGGAAGGCAGGGACGGATTGCGGTGAGATTTTTCCGGGATTTGAAGAAATACCGCCGGTACATCACCTACTCGGCGGGGGCGGTGCTGAAATCGGAGGTGGCGGGCTCCTACCTGAGCTGGGCCTGGTGGGTGCTGGACCCCCTGCTCTTCATGCTGGTCTACACCTTTGTGGCCCAGGTGGTGTTCCGCACCCAGATGGAGCATTTCCCCATCTTTGTCTTCATCGGCCTGATGGTGTGGAGCTTTTTTGAAAAGGACCTGGTCCAGTCGGTTTCCCTCCTGCGGGCCAACCGGGGCATCATCACCCGGATCTACCTGCCCAAGCAGGTGCTGCTCCTCCAGCGGATGGCGGTGAACGGCTTCAAGCTCCTCATCTCCCTGGGGCTGATCCTGGGGATGCTGGCGGTGTCCCGGGTGCCCTTCACCTGGGGGATGCTCTGGGCGCTGCCCCACCTGGCGCTGCTGCTGCTCCTCACCTTCGCCGCCGGGAGCTGGTGCCTCCACCTGGGGGTGTTTATCGAGGACCTGCAGAATGTCATTTCGGTGCTGCTGAAGCTGCTTTTTTATTTTTCCGGGGTCTTTTACGACATCGCCACCATGGTGCCCGCCCCCTGGAACCGCCTCCTGATGGCGGCAAACCCGGTGGCCCTGGTGATGGCGGGCTGCCGGGGGGCCCTGCTCCGGGGCGCCGGGCCGGACTGGGGCCCCCTCCTCCTCTGGACGGGGGCGGCCCTGCTGGCGGCCTGGCTGGGGACCTGGATGATCTACCGCTATGAAAACAGCTACGGGAAGGTGATTTGAGGATGGCCCTCTCCATCGAGGTGAAGGACGTGCATCTCAGCTACCGCACCATCAACCCCGTTTCGGCAAAGAGCCTGGGCCGGGGGGCGGGGAAGCGGAGCTCCCGCTTCGAGGCCCTCCGGGGGGTCTCCTTCCAGGTGGAGGAGGGGGAGATCCTGGGGGTGGTGGGGCGCAACGGCAGCGGCAAATCCACCCTGCTGCGGACCATCGCCGGCATCTTCTCCCCCGACAGCGGCTCCATCGAGACCTTCGGCCGCTCGGTTTCCCTGCTGGCCATCGGGGTGGGGTTCCAGCCCCGGCTCACCGGGAGGGACAACATCATCCTCTCGGGGCTGCTGCTGGGCTTCGGGGAGGAGGAGATCCGGGCCCGGATGGAGGAGATCATCGATTTTTCCGAGCTGGGGCCCTTCATCGACCGGCCGGTGAAGACCTACTCCAGCGGGATGTACTCCAAGCTGGCCTTCGCCATCACCGTCACCCTGGAAACCGACATCATCCTCATCGACGAGGTGCTCAGCGTGGGGGACGCCCGGTTCAACAAAAAGAGCTTCGCCCGGATGAAGGAGCTCATCGGCGGCGCGGACCGCACCGTCCTCATGGTGTCCCACGCCGCCGGCACCATCCGGCAGCTCTGCAGCCGGGTGCTGTGGCTGGACCAGGGGCGGGTGCGGATGGTGGGGGAGACCGAGGAGGTCCTCCGGGCCTATGGGGAAGCCGGGGGCTGAGGCCCGGGAAGGAGGGGAAAGGGATGCATCACAGCCTGTGGGAAAAGCTCCGGCGGGTCCGCCCCCGGGACCTCTGGCACCTCTGCCTCTTTCTGCTGGCCCTGCCCGCCGCCGCCCTCTGCCGGCGGCGCAGGCCCCGGCTCTGGCTCCTCTGCGAATACGGCGGCGAGGCGAGGGACAACGCCTTCGCCCTCTTCGCCTACCTGCGCCGGGAGCGGCCGGGGCAGGACGCGGTTTACGCCATCCACCGGGATTCCCCGGATTACCCCCGGGCGGCCGCCCTGGGGGAAACGGTGGAATACGGCTCCTTCCGCCACTGGGTGCTGTACCTGGCGGCGGAACGGAACATCAGCACCCAGAAGGGGGGCAAGCCCAACGCGGCGGTCTGCTACCTTTTGGAGGTGAAGCTGGGGCTGCTGCGGGGCTGCCGGGTCTTCCTCCAGCACGGCGTCACCAAGGACGACCTCCCCTATCTCCATTACCGGGACACCCGGATGGCCCTTTTCGTCTGCGCCGCCAACCCGGAATACGATTTTGTGAAGGAGCGGTTCGGCTATCCCCCCGGGGCGGTGCGGAAGCTGGGCTTCTGCCGGTACGACAGCCTCTGGGACCCGCCGCCCCCCAAAAACCAGGTGGCGGTGGTGCCCACCTGGCGGGATTACCTCTGCCGGGGGGACGGGGGCCTGGAGGAGTTCCGCCGGAGCCTCTACTGCCGGGCCTGGGGGGAGTTCCTCCGGGACCCCCGGCTGGAGGCGCTGCTGGAGCGGGAGGGGCTGGAGCTGGTCTTCTGCCCCCACCGGAAGATGGCGGGGTACCTGGCGGCCTTCGACCGGCTCCCGCCCCGGGTGGCCCGGGCCGGGTGGGAGGGGCAGGACATCCGGGAGCTGCTGCTGGGCTCCCGGCTGCTCATCACCGACTATTCCAGCGTGGCCATGGACTTCGCCTACCTGGGCAGGCCGGTGCTGTATTACCAGTTCGACGAGGAGGAGTACCGCCGGGGGCACCTGCCCCAGGGGTATTTCGACTACCGCCGGGACGGCTTCGGGCCGGTCTGCGCCGGGGCCGGGGAGCTGCTGGAGGCCCTGGAGCGGGCCGCGGCGGGGGGCTTCGGGGTGGAGCCGGTTTACCGGGAGCGCCGGGAGGGCTTTTTCGCCTTCCGGGACGACCAGAACTGCCGGAGGAACTATGAGGCCATCCGGGAGCTGAAGGGAAGGAGGTGAGGGGGATGGAGCCCCTCATCAGCGTCATTGTGCCGGTCTACAACACCCGGCCCTATCTGAAGCGGTGCGTGGAGAGCCTCCTGGCCCAGACCTGGCCGCGGCTGGAGATCATCCTGGTGGACGACGGCTCCCCCGACGGGGCGGGGGCGGTCTGCGACGCCTACGGGGCCCGGTTCCCCCAGGTGCGGGTGATCCACCAGGAGAACGGGGGCCTTGCCCGGGCCCGGAACACCGGCCTCAGGGCCGCCCGGGGGGACTATATCGGCTGGGTGGACAGCGACGACTGGGCCGCCCCGGACCTCTTCGCCTACCTGGCCGGGGGCCTCCGGAGGACGGGGTGCGACCTGGCCCTCTGCGGCTGGTGGCTGGTGCGGGGGGAGGAGGCCGCGGCGGCCCCCCTCCGGGAGGCGGTGCTCCCCTCCCGGGAGGCCCAGGGGCTCCTCTACCGGGGCCGCATCCAGAACTGGGTCTGGAACAAGCTGGCCCCCCGGGAGCTGTACCGGGGCATCTCCTTCCCCGAGGGGCGGGACTTTGAGGACATCCATGTGATGTACCGGCTGTTCCGCCGGGCCCGGCGGATTCTGGTGCTGCCCGAGCCCAAGTACTACTACCGCCAGCGGGAGGACAGCATCTCCCGCCGGCCCGACATCGGCAAAAAGCTGGAGCTGTGCCAGGCCATGGAGGAGCGGTACCGCCGGGTGGTCCGGGAGGACCCGGGCTTCGGCCCCGACCTGATGGGGGGCTATCTGGTGGCCTGCTCCGCCCTGGGCCAGGCGGTGGCCGCCGCCTCCCCGGAGGAGCGGCGCAAATGGGAGAATCAAATCGGCGCCGCCCTCCGGTTCCTGGCCCGGCGCCGCTCTGAGGCCCTGGAGGGCTACCCCGGCCGGGCGGGGCGGCTGAAGCTGGCGCTGCTGCTCCTGGGCCGGCCCTGGAGCTTCCGCCTGGGGGCGGCCGCGGCGGCCCGGTACGAAAAAAGGCGGGGGAGGGGCTACCGCCCCTTCCGGTGGGAGGACCGGGATTCCCTGGCGGGAGGGGAGGGGAAGGGCCCTGGATAGCCGGCTGAAAACCTGGTACGAGCGGCTGAGCCCCGTCTACCGCACCCTGCGGCGGATGGAGGCCCGGCAGCAGCGGATGGAGGCGGCCCTCCTGGGCCGCCAGGAGCAGCTTTTCTGGTGGCTGGCGGCCCTGCCGGGGGAGGACCCGGACCAGACCCGGCGGCGGGTGTTCCGCCGGATGCCCCCGGCCCGGGGCGGCCTCCGGGCGGTGCAGCTGGGGAACCTGGCCATCCTCCGGGAGCTGCGGGAGCTCTGCGCCCGAAACGGCCTGGAATTCTGCCTGGCGGCGGGGACGCTGCTGGGGGCGGTGCGCCATGGAGGCTTTGTCCCCTGGGACGACGACGTGGACCTCTATATGCCCCACGCCCATCTCCGCCGCCTGGGGGAGCTGCTTCGGGACCACCCCCGGCTGGAGCTGAACCCATATTTTACCACCCGGCGGACTGCGTACTCCTTCGATGCCTGGCAAACCTATAAAGTGACGTTCCGGGGATTGGAGCGGCCCTTCTGGGCGGACGTCTTCGCCTTGGATTTCGTCCAGTGCCCCCCGGAGGAAAAGGACCGGCGGTGGGGGGAAATCCGGGCGGGGCTGGAAGCGGCCGCCCGGCAGCTGGCCAAAACCGCCCGGCGGCTCCCGTACCCCTATTACGAGGAGCCCATCCGGGACCCGGCCCACCGCCGCCGGGTGGAGGAAACCCTGGAAAAGGCCATGGCCCCCCTCCCCCGGGAGGAACGGGGGGACTGGGTCTACCTGGGGCGGGACGGCCACTTTGTCTGGTGGCCGGAGCTCTACCCCGCCGGGAAAATCTTCCCCCTGGGGGAGCTGGAATTTGAGGGGGAGCCTTTCCCCGTCCCCCGGGACCCGGAAGGGATGCTCCGGAAGGCCTACGGGGACTTCTGGGCCCTGCCGGGGGATTTCGCCGCCGGCCACCCGGGGATGGTCCCCCCGGAATTCACCGAGGAACGGCTCCGGGAGCTGCTGGAGCGGGTCCTGGAGAGCCCATTTGAAAAACAAGGAGGAACGGAAAATGACCACCGAGAAGAAACTGGCCCTGCTGGAGGAGATGATGGAGCTGCCCGCCGGCTCCCTGACGCCGGAAACCGCCCTTGAGGGGCTGGAGGAATGGGACAGCGTGGCGCTGCTCTCCTTCATCGCCCTGATGGAGGACGAATTCGGCAAGGCCGTCCGGGGCGGCCGGGTGAAGGAGATGAAAAGGGTGGCGGACCTTCTGGCGGTGATGGAGAAATGACCTGCCCCATGAGCCTTGCGGGAAAGCACATCCTCATCACCGGGGCCTCCTCCGGCATCGGCCGCCAGTGCGCCGTCCAGGCCAGCCGCCTGGGAGCCCGGGTGAGCCTGGCTGCCCGGGACCGGCGGCGGCTGGAGGAAACCCGGGCCGCCATGGAGGACCCCGGCGCCCACCGCTGCTTCCCCTTCGACCTGGAGCGCACCGGGGAGATCAGGGGGCTGGTGGAGGCGGCGGTGGAGGAAGGGGGCCCGCTGGACGGCCTCTGCCACGGGGCCGGGATGGCGGCGGGACGCCCCCTGCGGGACTGCCGGCCGGAGTTTGTCCAGCGGGTCTTCCGGGTCCACGCCTTTGCCTTCCTGGAGCTGGTGCGGTGCCTTTCCCTGGGAGGACGGCTCCGGGACGGGGCCTCCCTGGTGGGGGTTTCCTCGGTGGCGGCCCAGCGGGGCGGGGTTTCCCAGGCGGCCTACGCCGCGGCCAAGGCGGCGGTCAACGGCCTGGTGGCCCCGGCGGCCCTGGAGCTGGCCCCACGGCGGATCCGGGTCAACGCCGTGGCCTACGCCATGGTGGACACCCCCATGTTCCGGGAATTTATGGAAGCCAGCGGGGACCCCCGGCTGCTGGAGCGCCAGGCCCTGGGGGTCATCGACGCCGCCAGCGCCGCCAACGCGGTGATGTTCCTGCTGGGGGACGCCTGCCCCTTTATCACCGGGGCGGTGCTGCCGGTCTACGCCGGATATTGAAAGGGCGGGCGGCGCCGGGCCGCCGGAAAGGAGAAGCCATGGGAAAGATCAACCTTTTGGAATACTTTGAGGACACCGTCCGCCGGCTGGGGGAAAAGACGGCGGTGCTGGACGGGGAGCGGGCGGTTTCCTTCCGGGAGCTGCGGCGGGAGGCCCGGGCCCTGGGCTGCGCCCTCCGCCGGAAAACCGGCGGGGAGCCGGGCCGCCCGGCGGCGGTTTACCTGAAAAAAAGCGCCGGCAGCATCGCGGCGGACCTGGCCGTCCTCTACGCCGGCTGCGCCTACCTGAACCTGGACGTGGACACCCCCCTGCCCCGGACCCGGAGCGCCCTGGAGCTGGTGGAGCCCCTGGCGGTGATCACCGACCGGGACCACGCCCCCGCCCTCCGGGAGCTCTGGCCCCAGGAGCGGACCCTCCTGCTGGAGGAGGCCCGGCCCCCCGCCCCGGCGGAGGAGGCGGCTATGGACGCCGGGCTCCGGGGGCTCATCGACACCGACCTTTTCTGCCTCATCAACACCTCCGGCTCCACCGGCACCCCCAAGAGCGTGGCCCTCTGCCACCGCAGCTTCATCGACTACACCACCTGGGCCATCGAGGCCCTGGGCCTCCGGGAGGAGGAGGTCCTGGGGAGCCTGGCCCCCATCGTCTTTGACCATTTCAGCTATGAGCTCTGCCTCATGATGGCCCTGGGCTGCACCCTGGACCTCATCCCCGAGGGCTGCGCCGCCTTCCCGCCGAAGCTGCTCCAGCACCTGGCCAAGCGGGAGGTCACCTATATCTTCTGGGTCCCCACCATCATGGTGAACATCGCCAACCTGGACCTCCTCTCCCGCATCCCCCTGCCCCGGCTGCGGATGGTGTGGTTCGCCGGGGAGGTCTTCCCCACCAAGCAGTTCAACTACTGGCGGCGGCACCTGCCGGGGGCCACCTTCGTCAACCTCTACGGCCCCACCGAGATCACGGTGGACTGCACCTATTTCGTGGTGGACCGGGAGATCCCCGACCAGGAGCCCATCCCCATCGGCTTCCCCCGCCGCAACGCCGACGTGCTGATCCTCCGGGAGGGGGACCTCCCCGCCGGGCCGGGGGAGGAGGGGGAGCTCTGCGTCCGGGGCTCCTGCCTGGCCCTGGGGTACTACAACAACCCGGAAAAGACGGCGGAGGCCTTTGTCCAGAACCCCCTGAACCGGGCCTACCCCGAGCGGATCTACCGCACCGGGGACATGGTTTTCCGGAATGAGCGGGGGGAGATCGTCTTCAGGGGCAGGCGGGACAGCCTCATCAAGCACGCCGGCAAGCGCATCGAGCTGGGGGAGATCGAGCATACGGCGGTGAACGCCCTCGGGCTGGTGGAAAACGGCTGCGCCGTCTACGACGGGGACCGCCGGGAGATCGTCTTTTTCTACGAGGCCCGGGAGGAGCTGCCCCCGGCCCGGTTCCGCCGGGCGCTGCTGGAGGTGCTGCCGGGGTACATGGTGCCGGGCCGGTTTGTCCGGATGGAGCAGCTCCCCCGGAACCAGAACGGCAAGATCGACCGGCTGGCCCTGAAAAAGCGGGTCAATGGCTGACCCGGAAAGGAGCAGGGAATGAACCTGGAAACCGCATACGAAAAAATGGCCCGGATCCGGGCCTTTGAGGAAACCCTTCTTTCCCTTTTCTCGGAAAACAAGCTCTTCGGCACCACCCACACCTACCTGGGTCAGGAGGCGGTGGCGGTGGCCGCCATGGCCCAGGTGCGGGAGGGGGACCGGGTTTTCAGCAACCACCGCTGCCACGGCCACTTCCTGGCCTATTCCGGGGCGGCCGCCACGCTGCTGGCCGAGATCATGGGCAGGGAAGGGGGGATGTGCCGGGGCCGGGGCGGCAGCCAGCACATCTGCTGGAAAACCTTCTATACCAACGGCGTCCAGGGGGGCATCGTCCCCGACGCTACCGGCATGGCCCTGGCGGAAAAATACAAGGGCACCGGGGCCGTCGCCGTGGCCTTCCTGGGGGACGGCACCCTGGGCCAGGGGGTGGTCTACGAGAGCTTCAACCTGGCCGCCCTCTATGAAATCCCCGTCCTCTATGTGGTGGAGGACAACGGCTACGCCATGACCACCCGGACCCGGGACGGGGTGGCGGGGTCCATCCCCGGCAGGGCCCGGGCCTTCGGCATCCAGACGGCGGAGATCGCCTCCAACGACGTGGAGGAGCTGGACGCCGCCTTCCGGGAGGCCTTCGCCTATGTCCGGGAGGAGGGGAAGCCCTTCTGCCAGGTGGTCCATACCTACCGCCTGGGCCCCCACAGCAAGGGGGACGACTTCCGGGAGGAGGCGGAGCTGGCCCGGCACCGGGAAAACGACCCCCTCCTGCTGGCGGAGAGGAAGCTCCCCGCCGGGAAGGCGGAGGAGATCCGGGCCCGGGTCCGGCGGGAGCTGGAGCAGGCGGTGGAGGACTGCTCCCGGATGGAAACGGAGCGGGCCGCACCGCCGGGGGATCCCCCCGAGCCGCCCTCCCCGGGCGGGAGCCTCTTAAACACCCGACGGCGGGAAAAATGCGCCGCCGCCATCAGCCGGGGGCTGGGGGGCATCCTGGAGCGGGACCCCCTGGCGGTGATCCTGGGGGAGGACATCCGGGACCCCTACGGCGGCGCC
>CAJFUT010000012.1 GCA_904420255.1 uncultured Angelakisella sp.
GACACCGCCCCCCAGTATTACGGGGAGGAGCCCCTGGCCCAGGTCACCGAGATGGACCGCGCCCTGGACGAGTTTGAGCTGGGGCTGGTCCGGCGGCTCCGGGAGCTGGGCAGGCCGGTGCTGGCTATCTGCCGGGGCTGCCAGCTGCTGAACATCGCCTTCGGGGGCACCGTCTACCAGGATATCCCCGCCCAGTGCCCCGGGGCCCACGGGCACTACCAGCACACCGCCAGCCGCTCCCAGCCCTACCACACGGTGGAGGTGCTGCCGGGGAGCCGCCTGGCGGGGATTCTGGGGGCGGGGAGGGTGCTGACCAATTCCTACCACCACCAGGCGGTCCGGGAGGTGGCGGAGGGCTTCGCCGTTTCCGCCCGCTCCGCCGACGGCATCGTGGAGGGGATCGAGAGCCTCTCGGGGGACCTGGTGGGGGTCCAGTGGCATCCCGAGTGCATGGAGGAGCGGTACCCCCTGTTCCGGAAGCTGTTCACCTGGCTGGTGGACACGGCGGCCCGGCGGGCAGGTCCGTGAGAATTAGATTATAGAGGTCCCGGCGGGCGGCGCGTCCGATGGAAAGCAGTTTCCGAAAGCCTGCAGCTCGGCAGCCAAGGTTGCGGAAGGTTTTATGATTTTGGACAGGCCGTTCCCCTCGGTTCAGCCGGAGTCAAGGAAGAAAGATTTTTCCACCCAGAATTTCCTGGCTTAACCCCAAATGGCCCGGGCCATACTCTTTGGGAAAAACAAAGAGGGATGGTGGAGCCATTGTATCAGAATCGTGTGGAGATCTGCGGCGTCAACACGGCCAAGCTGCCGGTGCTGGGGGAAAAGGAAAAGATGGAGCTGATCCAGAAGGCCCAGGCAGGGGATACCGAGGCCCGCCAGAAGCTCATCAACGGCAACCTGCGCCTGGTGCTCAGCGTCATCCAGCGGTTCACCAACCGGGGGGAGAATATGGACGACCTGTTCCAGGTGGGGGTCATCGGCCTCATCAAGTCTATTGATAACTTCAAGCCGGAGTACGGACTGCGGCTGAGCACCTACAGCTGCCCCATGATTATCGGGGAGGTGCGGCGCTACCTCCGGGATCACGGCATGGTGCGGGTTTCCCGGAGTATGCGGGACACCGCCTACAAGGCCATGCAGACCAAGGAGGCCCTGACGGGGAAAAACCTCCGGGAGCCCACCGTGGAGGAGATCGCCGCCGAAATGGGCTGTCCCAAGGAGGACGTGGTGCTGGCCCTGGAGGCCATTGTGGAACCCACCTCCCTCTATGAGCCGGTCTACTCCGACGGCCGGGACACCATCTTTGTCATGGACCAGATCAAGGATACCTGCACCGACAGCGACTGGCTGGACGAAATCTCCATCCGCCAGGCCATCGAGAACCTCAGCGACCGGGAAAAGAAAATCCTCTCCCTGCGGTTCCTTTCGGGAAAGACCCAGATCGAGGTGAGCCGGGAGGTAGGGATCAGCCAGGCCCAGGTTTCCCGCATCGAGAAGGGGGCTCTGGAGCGGATCAAAAAGCAGCTGTAGTCCCGTCCCGCAAGGGGAAAAGCCCTCTCGCATAGAATAAAGGCGAGGGGGCGAAGCCATGCTGTGCAGGATCATGGACCTGAGGGAAAAGGAAGTGGTGAATATCAACGACGGCAGCTGTATGGGCTGCGTATCCGATGTGGAGATCGACACCTGCTGCGCCAGGGTCACCGCCATCGTCATCTATGGGCGGAGCCGGCTTTTCGGGCTGCTGGGCCGGGAGGACGACGTGGTCATCTACTGGGACCAGATCCAGTGCATCGGGGAGGACACGGTGCTGGTGAAGTACTGCCCGCCGCCGGGGCGGACCTGCCGCCGGAGGGATTCGGTGCTGGACCGGCTCTTTGGGTAAAAAAGAGAAAAACGGCCCTGGAAATCAGGGAAAACACCGAAAAAATGGTTGCAATTCCCATGGGAATATGCTATCATATTACGGCGCAAGATTACGCACGCGTCCCAATCGGGGCACTGTTGCCGGTCCTTCCGGCGGTGCCGCCGAAGCGCGGGGCGCGGAGGTCCAAAAACGAAAGGAGAAAAAACATGGCAGTAGTATCTATGAAGCAGCTCCTGGAGGCCGGCGTCCATTTCGGCCACCAGACCAGAAGATGGAACCCCAAGATGGCTCCCTACATCTTCACCGAGCGCAACGGCATCTACATCATCGACCTGCAGAAGACCGTCAAGAAGCTGGAGGAGGCCTACCTCTTTGTGCGGGATCTCTCCGCCGAGGGCGGCGAGGTGCTTTTTGTCGGCACCAAGAAGCAGGCCGCCGATTCCATCAAGGAGGAGGCCGAGCGTGCCGGCGCCCATTATGTCAACTCCCGCTGGCTGGGCGGTATGCTCACCAACTATAAGACCATCCGCAAGCGCATCGCCCGCCTGGAGCAGCTGCGGAAGATGGAGGCCGACGGCACCTTCGACCGCCTGCCCAAAAAGGAAGTCATCAAGCTGAACCTGGAGATCGAGAAGCTGGAGAAATTCATGGGCGGCATCAAGCACATGGATAAGCTCCCCGGGGCCCTCTTTGTGGTGGATTCCCGCAAGGAGAAGATCGCCGTGGCCGAGGCCCACAAGCTGGGCATCCCCGTGGTGGCCATTGTGGACACCAACTGCGATCCCGATGAGATCGACTATGTCATCCCCGGCAACGACGACGCCATCCGCGCCGTGAAGCTCATCTCCCAGACCATGGCCGACGCCATCATCGAGGGCCGCCAGGGCGCCCAGGGCGCCGCTGAGGCCGAGGCGGAGGCTGAGGAAGCCGCTGCGGAATAAGCAATAGGACCAATGCTGAGTGCCCGGATTTCTGACAATTCGGGCACTTTCTGGGAAACGAAACAGGAATTTGATGAAACAGGAGGAAACGAGAATGGCTTTTACCGCTCAGGATGTCAAAAATCTCCGTGAAACCACCGGTTGCGGCATGATGGACTGCAAGAAGGCCCTCACCGAGGCCGACGGCAACTTTGAAAAGGCGATTGAGCTGCTTCGGGAGAAGGGCCTTTCCGCCGCCGCCAAGAAGGCCAGCCGCATCGCCGCCGAGGGCATTGTCTGTGCCCTCCGGGATGAGGCCAAGAAAGTGGGCGTGGTCATCGAGGTCAACTCTGAAACCGACTTTGTCGCCAAGAATGCCACCTTTGTCCAGTTTGTGGAGGACTGCGCCCGCACCGTCATCGACGAGAACCCCGCCGATGTGACCGCCCTGCTGGCCTGCAAGATCGCCGGCGGCACCGGTACTGTGGAGGAGGCTCTCCGGGAGAAGATCCTCACCATCGGCGAGAACCTGAAGATCCGCCGCTTCGCCCGGTACGAGGGGGATGTGGAAACCTATGTCCATGGCGGCGGCCGCATCGGCGTCATGGTGAAATTCAATGTGGAGGGAACCCCTGACGCCGCCGCCTTCCAGGCTTACGCCAAAGATGTGGCCATGCAGGTGGCCGCGGCCAACCCCACCTACCTGAACAAGGAGGCCGTCCCCGCCGACATCATCGCCAAGGAGAAGGAAATCCTCACCGTCCAGGCCATGAACGAGGGCAAGCCCGCCAACATCGCCGAGAAGATGGTGGCCGGCCGCATCAACAAGTATTACAAGGAGGTCTGCCTCCTGGAGCAGCCCTACATCAAGGACGGCGATATCTCGGTCCAGAAGTTCACCGATAATACCGCCAAGGAGCTGGGCGTCAAGATCCAGGTGGTGGATTTCGTCCGCTACGAGAAGGGCGAGGGTTTGGAGAAGCGCGAGGATAATTTCGCTGACGAAGTGGCCAGCATGATTAAATAAGTTTCCCCAAAAATAAAAAAAGCACCGGCATTTCCTGAAAAGGCATTCCGGTGCTTTTTTGCGCCTTTGAAACCTCAGCCCCCCGGGCTCAGGGCGGCGGTGAGGGTGTAAACGTATCCAATGGCCGGGGTGCCGCCGCCGTCACTGCCGATCTGGATGAAAAGCTCCGTCCCCAGGATGGCGCACCCGGGGTAATAGCTTTCGGTGAAAACCTCCCCGCCGCCCAGGTCCCGTTCCCGGGTCAGCGGTTCCCCGAAGGCGCTCTCCAGCTCCCCGGGGGAGATGCCTTCCAGGGTTATGGTATAGAGGCTTTCCAGGTCCTCCCCATAAAAACGGGGGATCGCCGCTACCGATTCCTCGTCCGGATAGAAAGTCAGGTCGGTGGAGCCGCCCAGCCGGTCCTCAAAAAGGACAAGCTCCCCGGAGAGGGGGACGCTGCCGGTGAAGGAAGCTCGGAGATTCACCGGGTCGGGGCCTGCCCCTTCTCCCGCAAAGGAGATGGAGTCGGCGGTCCAGCCCGCGAACACATTCCCTGAGGCGATCTCGAAGATCGATTCCGGGTCGCCGGCGGTGAAAAAGAGGTACCGGTCCTGGGGTACGGAAAAGTCAAACTCCGGGCCGGCCCCCTCCGGCTGGGCCGGGGGGTAGGAGGGGCTGGAGGAGGAAGGGGGCTCCGAAGCCTGGGACTGGGGGGCAGAGGTTTCCGGCTGAGAGGGGCTCTCCGGTTGGGCGGACGAGCAGCCGGCCAGGGCCAAAGCCGCGGCCAGCGCGATGGGCAAAATCTTCATCAGGAGCTTCTCCTTTCAAAATACCTTACAGGGCTTTTTCTATGTTACCGCCTTCGGCTGACGAAAGTCAACACC
>CAJFUT010000013.1 GCA_904420255.1 uncultured Angelakisella sp.
TTCCAAAGGGGTGCCCCCTTTGGTCAGTCTTTGGTTACTTTCTTCTGATCAAGAAAGTAACATATTCGGTGTTGCGCGGAGAGCGGAACAAAAGTAGGAGGAAGGCGCAGCGTTGCAAAGGGGTGGGGGCCTCCGGCCCCCAAAGAGCGGCGCATTAACCAACGATTTATGAACCGCCGCTCACGGACCTGAACCCGGCTTGCCGGGCTTTTGTGACAAAATCCCCCCGGGGGCGGGGGTAAGATAAAGGATGGCCCCTTCCAGCATATGGGAACAGAGCATAAATTATGACAATTCCGGCAAAAATCACCAATGACATACAGGAAGGGCCCGCCTGCGGGCCCGGGAAGTCCCCCGGCCCCGGCCGGGGAAAAGGAGGTCGTTTTATGAGTCAATCCACCGAGATCACAGGGCTGAAGGGCAGGGAAAAGCTGGCGGCGGCCCTGAAGGAGCGGAGCTATCCGGCCCTCTGCCTCTGCTGGGGGGGCCTGGGTCTGGTGCTTGCCATGGCCCGGATTCTGGGGGAAAGCGCCCCCTTCGGGGTATCCCTGGCGGCGGCGGCGCCCTTCCCCCTGGTGCTGCCCGCCGCGGTGGGGGGCATGGCGGGGTATCTCCTGGGCGGGGGAATGGCCGAGGGCTTCCACCTGGTGGGGGCGCTGCTGCTGGCGGCCATCGCCCGCTGGGTGGCGGGCCCCCGGTGGGAGAAGCACCGGGCCTGGGCCGGCCCCCTCCTGGCGGGCGGGGTGGTCTTTGCCACCGGGGTGGCGCCCCTCCTCTACGGCAGCCCCCTGGTCTACGACGTGGTGATGTGGGCCACCCAGGTGGTGATGGGGGCGGCCTCGGCCACCTTCCTGGAGCGGGGCACCCGGGTCCTGGAGCGCCGGAAGGCCCCGGAGGACCGGCTGGAGGCCACCGCCCTGGCGGTGACCGGGGCCCTGGTCCTCATGGGGCTGGATTCGGTCAGCCTGGGGGGCGTCACCCTGGGGAGGGCCGCCGGGGTGCTGGCGGTGCTCTGCGCCGCCCGGATCGGCGGGGAGGCCTTCTCCGCCGTCACCGGGCTGGTGTGCGGCCTGGCCATCGGCTTTGCCGCCGGGGATTTCACCCTCACCGTCACCGCCTACGGCCTGGGCGGGCTGCTGGCGGGGATCTTCTCCGCCTTCGGGCGCACCGGGAGCACCCTCGCCTTCCTGGGCACCTATGGGGCCATCAGCGCCATGACGGCGGGCGGGCCCGCCGGGTTTGTGGAGGTGGGGCTGGGCTCCATCCTCTTTCTGATGATCCCGGTCCAGTGGTTCCGCCTGGGGGCCGCCGCCCTCCGCCCCGGTACCGCCGACGAGGAGGCGGTGAAGCTGGTGGTGGAGGAGCGCCTCTGTGCCGCCTCCGCCGCCCTGCGGGATGTTTCCCAGACCACCCGGGACGTGGCCCGGCGGCTGGGGGACCTGGCGGGGGGCGAGCTGACGGCGGCCTACGACAAGGCGGCGGAACAGGTGTGCCGGAGCTGCCCCGGGAGGCTCGCCTGCTGGGGCGGGGGCTACAGCGAAACGGTGGAGGCCCTGGCCTGGGCCATGGGCCGCCTGCGCCGGGGGGACGCCCTCCGGGGGGAGGACCTCACGGAGAGGCGGAAGGACTGCCCCCGCCGGGAGGAGCTGGCCCGGTTCCTCACCGCCCAGTACCGCCTCTGGCTGAACCGGGAGGACAGCCGCCTGCGCTCCGCCCGGATGCGCTCGGTGGTCACCGACCAGTTTGACGGCCTGGCCCTGGCCCTGGACGGGGTGGGGGACGCCATCGCCCAGGTGGGGGCCGGGGACCGGGTGCTGGCGGCCAGGGTGAAGGAGCTTTTCCTGGACGCCCGGATGGAGCCCCAGAGCGCCGTCTGCTGGAAAAACCGCCAGGGCCGCACCGTCATCAAGGTGACGGTGCCCCGGTACAAGATGACCCGGGCCATCCCCGCCGAACTGATGACCGAGCTTTCCGCCCTCACCGACCTGCGCTTCGGCTACCCGGTCCTCACCGACGGGCGGCAGTGGGCCCACTATACCTTCTACGAGCACGCCCCCTACGCCGCCGAATACGGCGCCTGCCAGATCATCTGCGCCGGCAACAAGCTCTGCGGGGACAGCTACCGCTTCCTCACCCTGGGGGGCGGCGCCGCCCACATGATCCTCTCGGACGGCATGGGCAGCGGCGGCGGCGCGGCGGTGGATTCCACCATGGCCGCCGCCCTCATCGCCCGGATGCTGGAGGCGGGGATGAGCTACCAGAGCGCCCTCCACCTGGTGAATTCCGCCCTGTCGGTGAAATCCGGGGAGGAGAGCCTGGCCACGGTGGACGGGGTCCGCGTCGACCTTTACACCGGCCACATGGAGCTTTACAAGGCGGGGGCGGCCCCCACCGTGGTGCTCCGGGACGGCCGGGGGCTGGAGATCGACTCCGATTCCCTCCCGGCGGGGATCCTCAGCGGGGTCAGCTTCGAGAAAAGCGACCTGACCCTGGGGGTGGGGGACATGGTGATCCTCCTTTCCGACGGGGCCACCACCCAGGGCAGCGGCTGGATCGCCCGGATGGCGGAGGAGGAGAAGCCCGGAGACCTGAACGAATTCTGCAAGAAAATCGCCTCCACCGCCCGCCTCCGCCGCGCCGACGGCCGGGAGGACGACATCACCGTCCTCTGCTGCCGCCTCGTTTTAAGTCCGTAAGGCGGGGCAGGCCCCGCGGCCAAGTCCGTGAGAGAAGCGCCTTCATGGCGGCAGGTTGCGCCCCGCTCTCTGAGCATATCACTTGGGATTCGGAAGGCATTTTTTCATCTGCCCAAGTTGAGCGGCGCACTCATTTGCGCTTCTGCGTCCGCAGCTCACGTGAATCCCTCCCTGCGGTCGGGAACGTGGCCTTGAAAGCCCCACCGGGGCTTTCATCCCGTTCGGGACCGGCCAGCCCGCGGGGGCCACCCCGCAGTCCCAA
>CAJFUT010000014.1 GCA_904420255.1 uncultured Angelakisella sp.
CCCCTGAAAGAGCGGGATTACTGCATCATCACCCTGCTGCTCAACTGCGGAATGCGGCTTTCCGAGCTGGTTGGCATCAAAAAAAGCAGCATCCATTGGGACGACCGGTCCCTGGTGCTGCTGGGAAAAGGAAACAAAGAGCGGCAAGTTTATCTTAACGACGCTTGCATTTCGGCAATCCAGGCATATCTCGCGGTGCGTGAGGAGCCAAGCGTCGAGAAATACCGGGGATACCTTTTTCTTTCCAGCCGCCATACTCCCATCTCCCCCCGCCGGGTGGAGCAGATTGTGGAGGCCCGGCTGAAGGCGGCCGGCCTGGACGGAAGGGGCTTTTCCCCCCACAAGCTGCGCCATACGGCGGCCACCTTGATGTACCAGCACGGCGGGGTGGATATCCGGGTGCTGAAGGAGATTCTGGGCCACGCCAACCTGGCCACCACCGAAATATACACCCATGTTTCCAATGAGCAGGTGGAGAATGCCATCCAGCGGAACCCGCTGGCGGAGGTGGCGCCGCCAAAGGGCAGAAAAAAGTCTCCAAAGGCCGGAAAAAGTGAAGAAAATGAGTGAAAAGCAAAACAGCTTTACACCAACAAAGCCCTTTATAAATAGGTCAGAAGCCCGGTGAAGCGGTACAAAACCAGGGCTTCCAGCAAGGAAAGCAGCGCAGCGATCACCCCAAACACCAAAAACAATCGTTCTCCGGCGGGCTTCTGGGATGAAATCCCCTGGGAAAGCTTCATAGCCTGATTGCAGACCGCCATCAGAAGCACCAAATAAAGAAATCTGGGGACCAGGACACAGATCAGGATATACGCCATAGCCCCCAGGCCGTGCTGATACAGCAAAGAGGTAACCACCGCCCCCACCGAAAGCCCGAAGCACAGGGGCGCCAGGGGGATCAGCCACCTCCCCTGGACACAGTTGGCGGCAAAATACAGGAAAACCACATAGCCCAGGTTTTCTCCCAGGCAGCCGGTAAAAAGCTCCCAGTAGCCTGATACCGCCTGCACCTCAATATGGTTGGTGGCCATGGTGAGGATAAGGCCCCCGCCGCTGCCGTCCTTTACCGAATAAAGGCTGCTGAAAACCAGCCCCGCCAGAAACATCCCCAGAAAAATGACGCTGTTTTTCCGCTGGCGGAAATACCCCACCCCACCGCCTGGGCGGGAATACCCGATGATATGCCTGCGCCTGGGACGGTATCCCATGCTTTTCACCGCCTTTGCTTTGTATCGGTGTACAAGGGGCTGCGGCGCCGTATCCCCTTGTACATCGTACTTTCCCTTTTCAAAAGACTAAAAAATGCCGCATACCCTCTGTTTTAAGGTATGCGGCATCCTGCTTATTTAGTACAGGCCTCGGGGGACAGGCTATTTCCCCAGCTCATAGGCCCGCCGGACGGTGGCGTCGCAGCAGCTTTGGATCAGCTCCCGGATTCCCCCCGCCTCCAGGGCCTCCAGCCCCATCAGGGTGGTTCCCTTGGGGCTGGTGACCATGTCGATCAGCTCCTGGTGGGTCTTGCCGGTTTCGGTCATCATTTTGGCGGCCCCCACCATGGTCTGGCAGAACATGGCGTTGGCTGTTTCCTCATCGATGCCGTGCTGGACGGCGTACTGGCAGAAGCATTGGGCGATGCGGTAAAGATAGGCGGGGGTGCTGCCGCTGACGGCGATGATTTCGTTCATTTTATCCCCGGGGATTTCCCGCACCAGGCCCGCCGACGAAAAGACCCCTTTGACAAAATCAAACTCCTCTTGGGTAGTAGGAGGGCAGCAGGCCACCGCTGTGGCGCCGCAGCCCACCAGCAGAGGGGTGTTGGGCATGGCCAGCACCACCTTGGCGCCGGCGCCCAGAATGCTTTGAATATATTTCTGGGAAATGCCGGCGGCGATGGAAATAATCACATTCCGGGAGGAAACGGCGGGCTTCATGGCCAGCAGAACCTCCTCCGCCTGCTGGGGCTTCATGGAAAGGAGGATATACCGGCTGTCCCGGCAAAGCTCCGGGATGGAGGTGTACACCGTATAGCCCTTGGCCGCCATGGCCCGGCGCTTTTCCTCGTGGACGTTGTAGGTGCCGATTTCTTCCGGCTTCAGGCAGCCTGCCGCCACCGCTCCGGACAAAATGGCATTGGCCATATTCCCTGCCCCAAGGGCGCTGAAGATGGTCATAGACACATTCTCCTTTCCCGTTCGCTTTCTATTTATTGATTGGCGCAGACGGCGCAGTCCTCCCCGCAGGGGGCGGAGGCCTCCCCTGCCTCCCCATCCATGGCCAGAGCGGCCTTGATCATGATGGCGCACTCCACCCGTTTCTTTTCCAGCTCGCAGGCCAGGCGGTAGGGCTTCATAATATCCCCGGCGTAGGTTTGGTTGTTGGCGTTGCAGCCGCCGGAGCAGTAGAACTTGGCCCAGCAGTTCCGGCACTCCTCCTTGCCGTAGACATTGGAGGCGGCAAACCGCCGCTTCATTTCCAGATCGATCTTCCCGGAGAAGATGTCCCCCATCTTCCATTCCTCCTGGCCCACAAACTGGTGGCAGGGGTAGACGTCCCCGTCGGGGGTGACGGCGCAGTATTCATTGCCGGCCCCGCAGCCCCGGAGGCGCTTGATGACGCAGGGGCCCTGGTCCAGGTCGATCATGAAATGGAAGAAATTGAAGCCCCGGTGTTCCCTGCGGCGCTGGATCAAAATTTTCGCCAGCCGTTCGTACTCGTCAAAAATGGCGGGGAGGTCCTCCTGGGTGAGGGCGTAGGGCAGCTTGGGATCGGCCACCACCGGCTCCACCGAAATCTGGTCGAAGCCGCACCGGTTCAGATGCAGCACATCCTCGGCAAAGTCCAGGTTGTACTTGGTGAAGGTCCCCCGGACATAGTACTGGCCATCCCCCCGCTGGGCCACCAGCTTCTGGAACTTGGGCATAAAGGCGTTGTAGCTGCCGGAGCCGTCCACCCGGTGGCGCACCCGGTCGTTGACCTCTGGCCGCCCGTCCACCGAAAGGACCACATTGGACATTTCCCGGTTGATGAAGTCGATGCGGTCGTCGCTCAGAAGGGTGCCGTTGGTGGTGATGGTGAAGCGGAAATTTTTCCCGCACTCCTTTTCCCGTTTCCGGGCGTACTTCACAATCTCCTTCACCACATCAAAGTTCATCAGGGGCTCGCCGCCGAAAAAGTCCAGCTCCAGATTCCTGCGGTTTTCGGATTTTTCAATGAGGAAGTCGATGGCCCGGAGCCCCACTTCCAGGGGCATCTCCATCCGGTGGCCGGTGCCGAAATCCCCCGTGCCGGCAAAGCAGTAGTCGCAGCGGAGGTTGCAGTCGTGGGAGATGTGCAGGCACATGGCCTTGATGGGGGAAAGGACCATCTTATCCGCAAACCGACCGTAATCATCCGGGCTGTAAAGGGTCCCCTGGCGCCACAGCTCCAGAATCTCCCCATAGGCCTCCCGGACGGCTTCCTCTCCCCAGGAGGCGTACTTTTCCAGGAGGGGCGCGGGGCATTGAGGCGCCAGGGGCGGCTCCAGCTCCAGCGCCAGGTGGTAAAACAGCTCGTCCACCACATGGACTCCGCCGCTGTGGACGTCCAGGATGATGTGATATCCGTTCATCTGATAGCCGTGAATCATGGTTTCCCTTCCTCGTCAAAAAAATAAGGGA
>CAJFUT010000015.1 GCA_904420255.1 uncultured Angelakisella sp.
AAACGAAGTGAAGCAAATTGCGAGCCAGCGGGGGCTACCCCGCCCCCGGTCAATCTTTGGCCACTTTCTTTTGATCAAGAAAGTGGCATCTGGGGACTAGCGCCCCGACCGGGCCAAGGTCTGTAAATCATCTTGCCCATGGCACAAGGTAAAAAAGCATCCCAGCGGTGAAAGCAAATCTAGGATAGGGGAAGGCGCCGTGCCGCAATTGACAAAGAAAGAGGTATCCCAACATGAAAAAAAAGCTGCTCATCCCGGCCATCGCCCTCTGCGGGGCCGCCGCCGCGGCGGCGGGGGTCTGGGCCTCGGGGCTGCTGGCCCCGCCCCGGGACCCGGGCCCGGTGGAGGGGATCACCCTCATGACCGCCACCGACCTCCACTACCTCTCCCCCTCCCTCACCGACCACGGCCCCTATTTCCAAAGCACGGTGGAGAACGCCGACGGCAAAATGACCGCCTACTCCGGGGAGCTGCTGGAGGCCTTTGTCCGGCAGGCGGCGGAGGAGGCCCCCGGGGCCCTGATCCTCTCCGGCGACCTGACCTTCAACGGCGAGGCCCAAAGCCACCGGGAACTGGCCGCCAAGCTCCGCCAGGTGGAGGAGGCGGGCATCCCGGTGCTGGTGATGCCGGGAAACCACGACCTGGAAAACCCCATGGCGGTTTCCTTCGAGGGGGAGGGCATCTGGATCACCGAGAGCGTCACCGGGGAGGAATTCGCCGAGATTTACGGCGCCTTCGGCTATGAGGAGGCCCTGTCCCGGGACCGGGCCTCCCTCAGCTACACCTATGAACTGGCCCCCAACCTGCGGGTGCTGATGGTGGACGCCAACACCGGGGACTACCCAGGCTCCGCCGCCCCCCGGACCCTCTCCTGGGTGAAATCCCAGCTCCGGGACGCGGCCCGGGACGGGGCCTGGGTGGTGGCGGTCTGCCACCAGAACCTGCTCCAGCACAGCAGCCTCTTTTCCGGGGGCTACCGCCTGGGCAACGCCGACGAGCTGCTGGCCCTCTTTGAGGAAGCCCCCGTCATCTGCTGCCTCAGCGGACATATCCACATCCAGCACATCGCCCAAAGCGGCGGGGCGCTCCGGGAAATCGTCACCTCCGCCCTGGCCGTCAGCCCCAACCAATACGGCCTTCTGGAGCTGGCGGGCGGGGATGCCTCCTACCGCACCCGGCCGGTGGACGTAGCCGCCTGGGCCGCCGGGGAGGGGCTCCGGGACGAGGCCCTCCTGGAGTTCTCCCAGACCTCCCGGCAGTTCTTCTGGGACACCAGCCGCAGGCAGGGGGCGGCCGAGGCGGGGACCGGGGAGGAGGCCCAGGCCATGGCCGCCTTCTTCGCCGACGTCAACACCGCCTATTTTGCCGGGCGGACCGACGCCGTGCCATGGGACGAGGGGCTGTACCAGGCCTGGCGGGAGCGGGACAACTTCATCCCCTATTACCTGGAGAGCATCGCCGCCGACGGCTTCCGGGACCAGACCGCCGCCGCCTTTACCTTTTGGAGGGAGGAAACGCCATGAGCCGCGCCCGGCAGCTCCAATACCTCAACAGCGTCCTGCTGGAGGAGATGCCCCGATACCGGGAGGAGGCCCGGGCCTTCCCGGGGGACGACGCCTCCCAGCGCCGGCTGCTCCGCAGCCTGATGAACCTCCGGCCCCCCATGCCCCTCAAGCCGGAATTCCTGGCGGTGCAGGACGCCCTCCTCTCCGCCGAGCGGGAGGAGCGGGGAATCGTGGACGCCGAGGGGCTGTCCCCCTCCCCCGCCCATCCCCGCATCGCCCTCTGGCAGGGGGACATCACCCGGCTGAAGGCCGGGGCCATTGTCAACGCCGCCAATTCCGCCCTTCTGGGGTGCTTCGTCCCCTGCCACAGCTGCATCGACAACGCCATCCACTCCGCCGCCGGGCTCCAGCTCCGGGACGAGTGCCACCGGCTGATGGAGGCCCAGGGGCACCCGGAGCCCAACGGCCTGGCCAAGCTCACCGGGGGCTACAACCTCCCGGCCGCCCACGTCCTCCACACCGTGGGGCCCATCGTCCAGGGGCGGGTCACCCGGCGGGACCGGGAGGAGCTGGCCTCCTGCTACCGCTCCTGCCTGGAGCTGGCGTCGGAGCGGGGCCTCGGCACCGTGGCCTTCTGCTGCATCTCCACCGGGGAATTCCATTTCCCCAACCGGGAGGCCGCCCAAATCGCCCTGGAAACCGTCGCCGCCTTCCTCCGGCAGGACCCGGGCCTCCGGGTGGTTTTCAACGTCTACAAGGACCTGGACCTGGGAATTTATCGGGAGCTTTTATGTCCGTGAGCTGCGGTTCGTGAATCGCCCGTTTGTGCGCCGCTCTTTGGCGGGTTAGCACCCGCGGGCAAGTCCGTGAGAGAAGCGCCTACATGGCGGTAGGCGCCGCTCTTTGGGGGCCGGAGGCCCCCACCCTGTTGCAACGCTGCGCCTCATTCTATTTTTGTTCCGCTCACAGCGCAACGCTGGATATGCTACTTTCTGAATTGCCAGAAAGTAGCCAAAGAGCAACCAAGGGGTAAACCCCTTGGAACCCCACGGCCAAAACCAGTCGGCG
>CAJFUT010000016.1 GCA_904420255.1 uncultured Angelakisella sp.
CTTTCGCCTCTGAGGGGGCCCGGGGGCCTCCCCGGTCAATCTTTGGCCACTTTCTTTTGATCAAGAAAGTGGCGACCCCGGCGTCGGGCTTCTGCCTGACAATTTCTCAAACCACCGCATTACCCATGGCACAATCCAAAAAGAATTCCGGCGGTGAAAGTTAATCCAAGGTTGTGGGAAGCGCCACGCAGTGGAAAAAAAGCCTGCCGGGCAAGGAGGATGAGAGCTTTGAAGGAACGGCTGGAACAATGGGACCAGAGGCTGGAGCGGCACCGGCTCTACCGCTTCGCCCGGTGCATGGTCCGGGGCTACCTGGACCATCAGGTGGGCAAATCCGCCGCCGCCCTGGCCTATTACCTGCTGTTTTCCTTTTTCCCCCTCCTCATCTTCCTCAGCGCCCTGGTGGGCTTTCTGGACCTGGGGCCCATCTCCCTGGAGGGGAGCCTGGCGCGGATCATCCCCGCCCAGGTGCTGGAGCTGGTGAACGTCTACCTCCAGCACGTCACCGAGCTGCGCAGCGCCAACCTCCTGGCCGCCAGCCTGGTGGTGACCCTCTGGCTTCCCATGCGGGCGGTGGACAGCCTGATGAAGGCGGTGAACCTGGCCTACGGCATCCGAAACCCCCGGCCCACCTTCCGGCACCAGCTGGTGGTGGCCCTGTTCACCCTTTTCCTCATGGCGGTGATCCTTCTGGCCGGCGTTTTGATGCTGGCGGGGCGGAATTTCCTCACCTTCCTTTCCCGCTACCTGCCCTCCATCACCCCCTTTATCGACCTCTGGAACGTCCTGCGCTTCCCCATGATGGGCGGGGTGTTCTTCCTGGTGCTGGGGGCCCTCTACTGGGTGGCCCCGGGGGTCACCGGCCCCCGCCGCCGGGTGTTCCCCGGCTCGGTGGCGGCCCTGGCCTCCTGGCTGCTCTTTTCCCTGGGCTTTTCCTTCTATGTGGAGAACGTGGCCAATTATTCCGTCCTTTACGGGGCCCTGGGGGGCATTGTGGTGATGCTCCTGTGGCTCTACGCCACCGCCGTGGTGCTGATCCTGGGGGCGGAGGTGAACCGCGCCCTGGACGATTCCAGGGCGGGGACCGGAGAAAGGAGAGAATCCCCATGAGCCTCCCCAAAGGCTTTGACCTTTACCGATGGAACACCGGCTGCGGCGCGGAAAAGACCAATGACCTCTGGCGCCGGGCCATGGCGCTGAACCTCCGGGAAAGCCGCCGCTTTGAGATCCACTGCTGGAAGGAGGAGGCGGCGGAGCTCCGGGCGGCCCTGGCCTTCGGGCGGGAGAAGGAAACCGATTGGCAGTGGGGGCGGGTGGTGGAGGGCCCGGTGACGCCGGAGTTTGCCCGGTGGCTCCTGGAGCTTCCCAAGCCCGCCGACACCGAGGTCTACAACAAAATGATCCCCTTCTTCTCCATCTTCCTGGACAACGGCTTTTATTCCTCCCATTATGGGACGGAGCTGGGGGAAGCCTGAATGCAAAGGGGGAGGGTTCCGCTGGAACCCTCCCCGTTTTGCGATGCAAAAGCATCGCCCATGAAGTTTTTTGCCCTCACTCCACGGTGATTACCGAAACGGGGCAGTTGTGCTGGGCCTCCTGGGCGGCAGCCTCCGCCTCCGCCGGGACCTCCGGGGCGATGACCTGGGCCAGGCCGTCCTCCGCCATGGCGAAAACCTCCGGGCAGAGGGTGGGGCAGAGGCCGCAGCCGATGCAGCCGGAACGGTCGATGACCGCTTTCATGAATACCACTCCTTTCCCCCTTAGTGTGGGAAGGAAAGGGGGACGTTATGCGGGAAAGGCTCCCTCCGCGGAAGGAAGGGAGCCTTTTCATCATTTGGTATAGTTGTCAAAATAGCCCTGGATGTAGATGATGGGGGTGCCCTTGTCCCCGGAGCCGGAGGTGAGGTCGCAGAGGGAGCCGATGAGGTCGGTGAGGCGGCGGGGGGTGGTGCCCTGGCTCTCCATCCTGCCGGTCAGGTCCCCGTCCTTGTGGCGGATGTAGTCCTGGATGGCCTCCTTGAGGGCGTCGCCGGAGAGGTGGGAGAAGTTGTTGTCCGCCAGGTACTTGAGCTTCACCTCGTTGGGCTGGCCGGTGAGGCCGTCGGTGTAGCCGGGGGAAACCACCGGGTCGGCCAGCTCCCAGATCTTGCCCACCGGGTCCTTGAAGGCCCCGTCCCCGTAGACCATCACCTCCACCTTTTTGCCGGTGGCGTCCAGGAGCTTCTGCTGCACCGCCTGGACGAAGGCCCCGCAGTCCCGGGGGAAAAGCTTCACCCGCTCCTCGGTGGCCTTATTGGAGCCCAGCAGGCCGTAGTCGGGGTTGAAGCCGCTGCCCTCCACCGGGGCGGAGAGGATCTCGTCCATCCCCACCACCACCTTGGCCCCCGCGGCCTTGAGAAGGCGCTTGGTCCGCCGGCGGGTGTGGATGTCGCAGGTGAGGACATGGTCGGCGTAGGGGAGGATGGCCTCGGGACGGTTGGCCAGCAGCACCTGGCACTGGGCCCCTTCCCCCTCGATGAGGGAGGTGTAGAAGTCGATGTAGTCCACCCCGGTGAAGGGATGGGTGATGACGCCGAATTTCTCCCGGAACTGTTCCTTGGTCAGGACGTCCCGCCAGGGGTCCACCCCGGCCTCGTCCAGGAGGTCCTGGCTCACCAGGTGGTTGCCCACCTCGTCCGAGGGGTAGGAGAGGAGGAGGACGATCTTCTTCGCCCCCCGGGCAAAGGCCCGCAGCAGGATGGAGAAGCGGTTGCGGCTGAGGATGGGGAATACCACCCCGATGGTGCCGCCTCCCAGCTTTGCCCGGACGTCGGCGGCGATCTGGTCCACCGTGGCGTAGTTGCCCTGGGCCCGGGCCACCACCGCCTCGGTGACGGCCACAATGTCCTTTTCCCCCACGGGGATGTTCTCGCTGCCCAGGGCCTTCACCACCGAATCCGCCACAATGGCGGCCAGGTCGTCCCCCTCCCGGATGATGGGGGCCCGCACCCCGCGGACCACGGTTCCAAACATTCTTTCCATAAGCGTCCTCCTTGCGCCGGTTCCCGGCTTTGGTGTCAATTTCCCCCTTATTATAATGGAGATTGGGGAAGAAGTAAAGCCGCTTTTCCAAAGGCGGCCCTCCCCGCCCTCCCAGGCGAGAAAATTTGTTCGCAGCCCGTTGCATTCCCGCCGCCGATGGGCTATAATGGAAAGGAATCGGAGCGCCCCCCGGGGCGGCATCACGGCAGAGGAGGATGACCCATGGCGGAAAAAGCCGACAAGACCAAGGAAAAGGAACCTGTAAACGAAAGGCAGAAGGCGCTGGACACCGCCCTGAGCCAGATTGAAAAGCAGTTTGGCAAGGGGGCGGTGATGAAGCTGGGGCAGAATTCCACCATGAACGTGGAGGCCATCCCCACCGGCAGCCTTTCCCTGGATATCGCCCTGGGCATCGGCGGCGTTCCCCGGGGGCGGATCATTGAAATCTTCGGGCCGGAATCCTCGGGCAAGACCACCGTGGCCCTCCATGTGGTGGCCGAGGCCCAGAAGCTGGGGGGCAACGCCGTCTTTATCGACGTGGAGCACGCCCTGGACCCGGTCTACGCCAAGGCCCTGGGGGTGGACATTGATTCCCTCCTGGTGAGCCAGCCGGACACCGGGGAGCAGGCCCTGGAGATCTGCGAGGCCCTGGTGCGGTCCGGGGCCATCGACGTGGCGGTGGTGGACTCGGTGGCCGCCATGGTCACCAAGGCGGAGATCGAGGGGGAGATGGGGGAGAGCCATGTGGGCCTCCAGGCCCGGCTCATGAGCCAGGCCCTCCGGAAGCTCACCGGGGCCATCGGCAAGTCCAACGCCGTGGTTATCTTCATCAACCAGCTCCGGGAGAAGATCGGCGTCATGTACGGCAACCCGGAAACCACCCCCGGCGGACGGGCCCTCAAGTTCTATTCCTCGGTGCGGCTGGACGTCCGCCGCGTCGAGCAGCTGAAAAACGGCGGCGAGGTGGTGGGCAACCGCACCCGGGTCAAGGTTGTGAAGAATAAAGTCGCCCCGCCCTTCAAGGAGGCGGAGTTCGACATCATGTACGGGGAAGGCATCTCCCGGGACGGGGAGGTGCTGGACCTGGCGGTGAAGCTGGACATCATCCAGAAGAGCGGCTCCTGGTTCTCCTACAAGGGGGAGCGCCTGGGCCAGGGCCGGGACAAGGTGAAGGAGTACCTCCACAATAACCCCGCCGTCTGCGAGGAGATCGCCCGCCAGGTGATGGAGAACAAGGACCAGCTCAAGAAGGCCCCCGGCAAGGCCGCCCCCAAGAAGCTGGGCGCCGTGGACATCACCGCCGAGGTGGAGGAGGACAGGGAATGAGCGGGCCCTCCATCTGCGGCCTGGACTGCTGCGGCCGATGCCCCCGGAAGGACCAGTGCGGCGGCTGCGTCAAAACCGGCGGCCACCCCTTCGGCGGGTCGTGCATCGCCGCCCGGTGGGTGAAGGAGGGCGGCCTGGAGGGGTTCCGCCGGAAGAAGCGTGAGCTGGTGGAGGAATTCAACTCCCTGGGGATCGAAAACCTCCATGTAGAGGACCTGAACCTCCTCAACGGCTTCTATGTGAACCTGGAATACCCCCTCCCCGGCGGCCAGTCCGCCAAATTCCTGGGGGACAACGACGTTTACCTGGGGAACCAGGTGGAGATTCCGGGCAGCGACAGGTGCCGCGGCCTTGTGGCCGGTGAGGAATTCCTCCTCGTTTGCGAATACGGCTGCGGCGGGGAGCAGCCCCGGATTCTGGTGTACAAAAAGCGGTGACCCCGGCCCCCGGGGCAGAGAGAAGGGCCCTCCCATACCCATCGGGTACGGGAGGGCCCTTTTGCGCCTTCCTCAGGGCTGGCTTTCTCCGGGGCGGAACAGGCCGTCCACCGTGGTGCCCAGCTCCCGGGCCAGCTGGAAGGCCAGGGAGAGGGTGGGGTCGTATTTGTTGTTCTCGATGGCGTTGACGGTCTGGCGGGAGACCCCGCACCGCTTCGCCAGCTCCTCCTGGGAGAGGCCCAGCTCCCGGCGTTTTTCCCGGATGTTGTTTTCCATCCTCAGCCACCATACTTTCTTTTGTAGTAGAAAAGGTGGCAGAGGTAAACGGTGGCCATGACGGTGAGGGAGATAAAGGGGTTCTTCCCCTCCATGGGAAGCCCATGGGCCACCGAGCGGTACACCCCCTCCCCCACGCAGAACAGCAGGTACCCCGCGGTGGCCGCGAAGGTGCCGGCGGCGGATTTCTCCACAATGATCCGCCGCCGCTCGTCCCCCTGCCTGCCCAGGGAGATGAACATGGCGACGTTGACGGCCAGCAGGAGGGCCAGGCCCCCCAGCGCCAGAAAAAGCTCCATCAAGCATCCTCCTTTTCACTATGCCGGAATGTCAAAAACTTTTGCCAGCCCGGCAGGCCGGGCAGCCATCCCCGTGAGCGGCGGCTCGCCCAGCGAAAGGGACTGCGCCGCTCAGCTTGGACTTCTTCAAATGTCAAAGACTTTTGACATTTGAAGAATAGCACATCCCCTGGAAAATGTCAAGAGTTTTTGACACTTTGGCGGGCGGAAGCCCGCCACCCTCTTTTTCTGCTGCCCGGCGCCTCCCTCTCCCTTAGATTAGCTCTCACCGCTGGGATTTATTTTGGCTTGTGCCGAGGGCAATATTTTCTACAGACCTTGGCCCGGTCGGGGCGCAACTCCCCAGATGCCACTTTCTTGATCAAAAGAAAGTGGCCAAAGACTGTCGCTGCGCTGGGCTTTTTGTCCGTGAGGGACAGTTCATGAATCGTTAGGCTGTGCCCCGCTCTCTTTTCCGCCCCGTCGGGTTTTCTCTCAATCAGTTTACTCCGGTCGCACCGGAGGTCCGGGCATCACTTTCTCTGCCGAGAGAAAGTGACAAAGAGCGGCCGGGGAGCCCCCCGGGCCCCCGTGC
>CAJFUT010000017.1 GCA_904420255.1 uncultured Angelakisella sp.
TTATCGGTTAAAAGCTTTAAACCGATAAAAAGATTGTATCAGAAGGAAAGGGCATTTTCAAGGCGTTTTTTGAAATTTTGTATTTTTTCACGCCACGGAGGCCGCCGGCTCCCGTCATACAGGGTATGCCGCTCCGCCCTCCGCCATGCCGGGAAGGGGGGTGAAACGGGGCGAAAAGCGGTAATTTACAATTTATTAACGCTTTTTGAGGGGCCGTGGTGTAAAATGACTTGTAGCATCAGCGGGGGAGAAAAGGGGCCGCCCCGCCCTGCTGGAGCCGGGCAAACGAGGAAAATGGGAGGTTGGCGGTGTGTTCGGATATGTGAAGCCCTGCCAACCCCAGCTCCGGGTCTGCGAGCTGGAGGCCTACAAGGCGGTTTACTGCGGCCTCTGCCGCCAGCTTGGCCGCTCCTTCGGCCTGCTGGCCCGGTTCACCCTCAGCTATGACACCACCTTCCTGGCCATTCTGGCCATGGGGGTTTCGGAAGGGGAACCGGACCTTTCACCCGGGCGGTGCCCCTTCAATCCCGCCAAGCGGATGCCGGTCTGCCGGGAAAACCCGGCCCTGGCTCTTTCCGCCGACGCGGCGGCCCTGATCCTCTACTGGAAGCTCCGGGACGACCTTTCCGATGAGGGGCCGGCCAAGGGCCTCCTGGCCCGGCTGGGGCTTCTCCTGGCCCGGGGCCCCTACCGCAAGGCCGCCCGGCGCCGCCCGGAGCTGGCGGAGGTTTTCCGGCGGATGGTGGAGGAGCAGGCCCGCCTGGAGGCGGACCGCTGCGCCAACCTGGACCAGGCGGCGGAGCCCACCGCGGCCGCCCTTTCGGCGGTTTTCGCCACCCTTTCCCAGGGGGAGGGCCAGCGGCGGGTGCTGGCCCGGCTGGGGTACCTGGTGGGGCGGTACGTCTACCTGGCCGACGCCCTGGACGACCTGGAAAAGGACCGGGAGGCGGGGCGGTACAACCCCCTGATCCAGGCCCACGGCCAGGGGGGAGCGGGGCTTCCGGAGCTGCGCCGCCAGGGGCTGGGCTCCCTTTATCTCACCATCGGGGAGGCGGAGAAGACCTACCGGCTGCTGGAGGTCCGGCGCTTCGCCCCTATTTTGGAAAATATCCTCACCTTAGGCCTCATGGGCACGGCGGACAGCCTGGCCCGGCCCGGGGAAGGGGAAACGGAAAGGAGCTGAGAAAACATGGCCGACCCTTATCAGGTTCTCGGGGTGTCCCCCAACGCCAGCGACGACGAGATCAAAGCCGCCTACCGGCAGCTTGCCCGGAAGTACCACCCGGACAACTACGCCGGCAACCCTTTGGCGGACCTTGCCACCGAGAAGATGAAGGAGATCAACGAGGCGTACGACGAGATCCAGCGCCGCCGCCGGGAGGGCGGGAGCCAGGGCCAGTATTCTCAGGGCTACGGCGGCCAGCAGAGCTACGGGCAGTATTCCTCCCAGGGCCAGGGCTACGGCTATGGACAGAGCAGCCAGCCCTCCCAGTTCGACGACATCCGGCGCCTCATCCGCAACGGGCGGCTTCCCGAGGCGGAGGAGCTGCTGGAGGGGGTCCCCCAGAGCCGCCGGGACGGGGAATGGAATTACCTCATGGGCATGGTTTACTATTCCAAGGGCTGGCTGGATTCCGCCCTCAATTACCTTTCCGCCGCCTGCCGCCTCAGCCCCGGCAATATGGAATACCGGGCGGCCTACCAGCAGCTGATGCAGCGGCGGCAGTACGGCGCCTATACCTCCACGGGGAGCGCCTCCTGCTGCGAAACCTGCGCCACCATCTACTGCTGCTCCTCCTGCTGCGACCTGATGACCCCGGGGTGCTGAGGCTCCCCCGAAAGGACGGTAACGACCCATGAAGCACAAGAGCACCCAGGTGGCGGTGGGCGGCATGGCCTCCGGCCTCTGCCTGCTGCTGATGTTTATGACCGGGATGGTCCCCTTTTCGGAATACGCCTTCCCCGCCCTGGCGGGGATTATCCTCATCGCCGTGGTGGAGGAGCTGGGCCTCAAGACGGCCTTTATCGTCTACGGCGCCGTTTCCATCCTGAGCCTCCTGGTGGTGCCGGTGAAGGAGGCGGCCCTCCTCTTTGTTTTTTTCTTCGGCTACTACCCGGTGGTGAAGGGGCGGCTGGAGGAAAAGGTCCGCCCCCGGGTCATCCGCTTCCTGGCGAAGCTCCTCCTGTTCAACGTGATGATTGTCCTGGCCTATGTGGTGGTGGTGAACGTCCTGGGCATCCCGGACATCCTGGAGGAATTCGGCAGCTTCGGCCGGTATTCCGCCCTGGTGCTGCTGGCCTTCGGCAACGTCTTTTTCCTGGTGTACGATTACACCGTGGGCAACCTCATCGACGTCTACCGGGACTATTTCGCCCCCCGCTTCCTCCGCAAGGGCCGCAGGGGATAAGGCTTTCCGGAAACAACCGATAAAAATTCTCCGCATGGCTGTGCCGTGCGGAGAATTTTACATCTTCGGGGTGACGGTGCGGGCGGGGAAGTTTTTTCTTTTCCAGACCGGGGGAAGGGAGGAAAGGCTTTCGCCCTTGCGCCGGCCTTACCCCCTCCGGCTCTTGAGAACGCACCCGGCCCAGGCGGCGGCCAGCATCAGCAGCCAGGCGGCGAGGTAAGCGGGCCAGACCCGCGTGGAGGAGAGGAAAAGTCCCGCCAGGAGGTCCGCCGCGGCAAAGCCCAGGGAGAGGAAGGGCAGGAAGAACATCTGGCTGGCGATGCCCAGGGCATTGAACCAGTACCGCCCCAGCGCCAGCTCCTGGAACAGCACCAGGGCCAGCACTGCCAGACCGAAGGCGCAGAGGGCGAGGGCCTGGCGGATGGGGTTCCCCCGGGGGGAGGAGAGCCGGTATGCCAGATACCCCCACAGTAGCAGGAGAAGGAGATTTGTCCCGGTGAGGAGAGGCCCGGAGAGAGGAAGGTTCCACATGGCGAAGTTCAGCAGATACCCCAGGGGGAGGGGCAGGACGCCCCAGAGGATGAGTTTCCAGTTCTTCATGACGCGCTTTCCGCCTTTCTTTCACAGTTTGAACAGATTCCTTACACCGCCATTATAGGGGAAAAAGGGGCGAAAGTCCACCCCGGCCCCGCTGTGCCGGCGTTCCCGGGGACAGGTGCTTTTTCCCCGGGACTATGCTATAATAGCTCCAAAGCCGTTTTCCTTCCCGGCCGCGCCGGGAGGCGAAAA
>CAJFUT010000018.1 GCA_904420255.1 uncultured Angelakisella sp.
CACGGGGGTCCGGGGGGCTCCCCGGCCGCTCTTTGTCACTTTCTCTCGGCAGAGAAAGTGAAGCCCGGACTTCCGGTCCGACCGGAGTAATCTGATATACAGAAAACACTGCGGGACAAAAAGAGAGTGGGGCACAAACTGGCGATTCGCAAACCGTGCCTCACGGACGAAAAAGCCCCGCGCCCGGCAGGCCGGGCTACCAAGTCCGTGAGAGAAGCGCCTTCATGGCGGTAGGTTGTGCGCCGCTCTTTGGCGGGCTAGGGCCCGCAGCCATGTCCGTGAGAAGCGTTTCGTGAAGCGGGAGCTTGTGCGCCGCTCTCTGGCTCCGCTTCGCAAGGCTCGTGTCTGACCGGGGTTAAGGAAAGGACAGCAGAAAACACCATGACAACCATACTCATTATGCTGGTAGGGGTGGCGGTGGGCGCCACCGTTTTCCCGGCGAAGCTGAAAAAATGGAACGAGAGGCTCCAGCTGGTGGTGACCGCCCTGCTCATCTTCACCATGGGGGTGAGCCTGGGCAGCCGCCCCGGCTTCCTGGACGAGATGGGGACCATGGGGCTGGACAGCCTCATCTTCGCCCTGGTGCCCATCCTGCTGTCGGTGGCGGTGGTCTATCCCCTGAGCCGGTTTATGGACCGGAAGAAATAGGGGGGCGGCGGCATGGTTTTCCTGGCAATCGGCTGCCTCGCCCTGGGCACCGCCTGCGGCCTGTGGTGGTTTTCCCCGGAGCTTTCCGCCCTTTTCACCGGGAATTCGGAGAAAACCCTCTGGCTGCTCATGTTCCTGGTGGGCATCAGCGTGGGGCTCAACAAATCCGTTTTTCAAAAAGTGAGGGAATACCACCTGCGGGTCCTCATCATCCCCCTGAGCATCACCGCCGCCTCGGTGGCGGCGGGGTTCCTCTGCGCCCCCATCACCGGGATGCCCCTGGCGGAAAGCGTCTGCATCACCAGCGGCATGGGGTGGTACAGCCTCACCGGCATCATGCTCACCGACCTGGCGGGGGCCGGGGTGGGGGCGGTGGCCTTCCTGGGCAACCTGATGCGGGAGATGCTTTCCTTCCTGGTGATCCCCTGGATCGCCAGGCACATGAACCACTACACCGCCATCGCCCCCGCCGGGGCCACCAGCGAGGACACCACCCTCTCCATGCTGGTGCGGTACACCCGGGAGGAGATTGTGGTGCTGGCGGTGTTCAACGGCGTCCTCTGTTCCGCCGCGGTGCCGCTGCTGATCCGGTTTTTCTATGCCGCCCTGCACTAAAGGGGGGCGAAGGGCTGGAGCGTTTGCCAAGATTGTGCAAATGCTCCAGTTTTTTTGTGGGACAGAAAGAAATCCGTGAAGCATCTGCCTATTTACAGGATAGGAAACAATGTGTATAATTATACAAAATAATAGAATGAATAAACGCACTTTCCCGGCAGAATAGGATTCCCGCCGGGTTCGATTGAATAACCATGAGCGGGCAAGGGCTGCGGCGCCGCCCGGAAGGAGGAAGAAGGATGCAAACCACCATGCTGACCCCCTACACTGTGGGGCCTGACGCCATGGATATTCTGGGGGAGCTTTTCCCCCGTGGAAGCCGGCTGCTGGTGATCGGTGGGAAAACCGCCCTGGAGAAGAGCGGCCCCGCCCTGGCCCGGGCGGCGGAGAAGGGAGGGCTGGCCCTTCTGGGGCCCCTTTGGTACGGGGGCCAGTGCAGCCGGGAGAACATGGAGAAGCTGACCGCCTGGGGGAAGGAGCTGGAACCCCAGGGGGTGCTGGGCATCGGCGGCGGCAAGGCCATCGATACCGCCAAGGGGGTGGCCCGGAACCTGGGACTGCCCCTGGTGACGGTGCCCACCATCGCCGCCACCTGCGCCGGGGTCACCCGGCTCTCGGTGGTTTACCAGCCGGACGGGGCCTTTGAAGGATTTATCTTCCATCCCGCGCCGCCCCTCCACTGCGTCATCCCCTTGGAGATCATCGCCCAGGCCCCGGCCAAATACCTCCGGGCCGGGATGGGGGACGCCCTGGCCAAGCACCTGGAATGCACCATGGCCAGCCGGGGGGGCCGGCTGAACCACAGCTCCGCCATGGGGGTGGCCCTCAGCGCCGTCTGCGGGGAGGTCACCCTTTCCCAGGGGAAGGCGGCCCTGGCCGACTGCGCCGCCGGGAAGGCGGGCCCCGCCCTGGAGCAGGCCGTCCTGGGGAACATCGTCACCACCGGCATGGTGGCCTCCCTGGTGGACGAGGCCTACAACGGGGCGGTGGCCCACTCGGTCTGCTACGGCCTCACCGCCCTCCCCGGCCTGGAGGAGCGGCACCTCCATGGGGACCTGGTGGCCTACGGCACCCTGGTCCAGACCGCCCTGGACCAGCCGGAAAAGCTGGCCTCCCTGGGCCCGGCCCTGGCGGCCATGGGCTTCCCCGTCAGCCTCCGGGAGCTGGGGCTGGACCTGGGGAAGGACGGGACCCTGGTGGAAACGGCCCTCACCGCCGCCCTGGCGGGCCCGGATATGGAGCGCCTGCCCTACCCTGTAGCCCTGGAGGACCTGAGCCGGGCGGCGGCGGCGGTGGAGGCGGCCGGCTTCTCCCGGGGTGGATATTTGAATGGATAAACGCATATTTTTTCATTAATTTTTTCAGATTTATGTAAAATGACCAGTTTTTTTCTGGAAAACATCGGGTTTATTTCAGGAGAAAATGAATAAAAGCCCTTTACAACGCCGGAAGATGAGTGTATAATCATACACACAACAAGCAAACACATTTGAAGGAGGACCCAGGAATGAACAGAAGCCCTGCCGGCTGCCGGACCTTCCTTTCCCAGGAGCGACGACGATAAGCTCCGGAGCATATTCAGAAAGAAGCAACTGCCGTCATTGAGATAAAAGGAGTATGAATCATGAAACTGAAAAAGCTGATGAGCGTTCTGCTGGCTGCCCTGATGGTGGCCGCCCTGGCCGCCTGCGGCGGCACCCCCGCTTCCTCCGCCTCCTCGGAAGCCTCCTCCGGGAGCGCCTCTTCGGAAAGCGCCTCCTCGGAAGCTTCCTCCTCTGAGGCCGCTTCCTCCTCCGACAGCACCATCGCCGACCTGGCCGCCAACCAGGATGGCCCCTCCAACGCCGCCGGCATCGGCCTGCCCGATGTTTCCAACGTGGACCTGGAGGCCCTGGAGGCCGAAATCGACGAGCTGGCCGCCAAGGTTACCACCGTCAGCGACGGCAAGCTCACCATCGGCACCTCCGCCGACTTCGCCCCCTATGAGTTCCACATCCTCCAGGACGGCCAGGATATGATCGTGGGCTTCGACATCGCCCTGGCCCAGGCCATCGCCGACGAGCTGGGCGTGGAGCTTGAGGTGCGGGACATTTCCTTCGACTCCATCCTGATGGAGCTCAACTCCGGCAGCATCGACCTGGGCCTGGCGGGCTTCTCCCCCACCCCTGAGCGGCTGGAAGCGGTGGACATGAGCCTCCTCTACTACACCGGCGGCCAGTCCCTGATGATCAAGAAGGCGGACGCCGAGAAGTTCAAGAGCTTTGAGGACTTCGGCGCCGGCACCTCGGTGGGCGCCCAGACCGGCTCCATCCAGGAGGGCCTGGCCAAGGAGAACACCCCCGACGCCTCCCTGGTTTCCCTCCAGACCGTCCCCTCGGTCATCATGGACCTGAAGACCGGCAAGATCGACGGCGCCTTCATTGAAACCGCCGTGGCGGTGGGCTATGTGGCCACCCAGGACGACCTGATGATCCTCTGCGATGTCCCCTACGACTCCGAGGGCTCCTCGGTGGCCGTCAAGAAGGGCAACGAGGATATGCTGAACTTTGTCAACGCCGTCATCACCAAGGTGGTAGCCAACGGCAGCATGGACCAGTTCGTGGCCGAGGCCAACGAGCTCCAGGCCCAGAGCATCAGCTGATCCCGCCCCGCGTCAGAAAAAATCCTCCCCCGGCGCCCCCGGGGGAGGTTTCACCGTATGAGCGGGCAGAACAACAACGGGAAGGAGATCAGCCATGACATTCAACTTCGCCCCTATGCTGAAATACGCCCTTTATTTCCGGCAGGGGGTCATTTATACGGTGCTTCTCTCCGCCTGCACCGTGGCCATCGGCTTTGTGCTGGCCATGGCGCTGGCGCTGATGCGGATCGCGAAGCCCGGCCGGAGCGCGGTAAGCAAGGTGCTGGTGAAGGCGGCCCACGCTGTTTCGGGGGTCTATATCGAAATCATCCGGGGCACCCCCATGCTGGTGCAGCTTTTCATTGTTTACTACATCGTGTTCGGGCCCGGGGGGTTCTCCGCCCCGGAGTTTGACCTTTTCGGATTCATCAGCGGGGAGCAATTTGTCCCCGGCATCATCGCCCTCTCCCTCAACAGCGGCGCCTATGTGGCGGAAATCGTCCGGGCCGGCATCCAGGGTGTGGATTACGGCCAGACCGAGGCCTGCCGGAGCCTGGGCATGACCCGGTTCCAGAATATGCGGTACATCGTGATGCCCCAGGCCATCAAGAACATCCTCCCCGCCATCGCCAACGAGTTTGTCACCATCATCAAGGAATCCTCCGTCTGCTCGGTGATCGGGATGCAGGAGATCATGTTCAACGCCAAACTCGTCCAGGGCGCCAGCTTCATGCCCGGCGAGCCGCTGCTCATCGCCGCGGCCCTCTACCTCTGCCTGACGGTGCCCACATCCAAGGTCATCGCCTATTTCGAAAGGAGGATGCGCAGTGGCGACCAGCGGTAACCTCATCGAGGTAAAGGACCTCTGCAAATATTTCGCGGGAGGCAAGATCAAGGCCCTGGACCATGTGAGCCTTTCCATCGACAAGGGGGACGTGGTGGTCATCGTGGGCCCCTCGGGAAGCGGCAAGTCCACCTTCCTGCGCTCCCTGAACCTCCTGGAGGAGCCCACCTCCGGCCAGGTGATCTTCGAGGGGGTGGATATCACCGGCCGGGGGGTAAACATCGACCTTCACCGGCGGAAGATGGGGATGGTGTTCCAGCACTTCAACCTGTTTCCCCACCTCACCATCCTCCAGAATATGACCCTGGCCCCCATGAAGGTGAAGAAGACGCCCCAGGAGGAGGCCGAAAAGCTGGCCCTCTCCCTGCTGGCCCGGGTGGGGCTGGAGGACCGGGCCAACGCCTATCCCATCCAGCTTTCCGGCGGCCAGAAGCAGCGGGTGGCCATTGTCCGGGCCCTGTGTATGCAGCCGGACGTGATGCTCTTTGACGAGCCCACCTCCGCCCTGGACCCCGAAATGGTGGGGGAGGTGCTGGAGGTGATGAAGTCCCTGGCCCGGGACGGCATGACCATGGTGGTGGTGACCCACGAAATGGGCTTTGCCCGGGAGGTGGGCACCCGGGTCATCTTCATGGATGAGGGGAAGATCGTGGAGGAAAACACCCCCGAGGAGTTTTTCACCCACCCCAGGAGCGAACGGCTCCAGGACTTTTTGGCCAAGGTGCTTTGACCGCTCCGGCGGCTTCGCGCCCCCGCTCCCCCAGGAGGGAGCGGGGGCGTTTTTGCTGCGCTTCCGCCTGCTTTTGCGGCGGGCCGCCCGCCCATGAAGTTTTAAGCCGGGAACAGCGGCTTTTTTCCTTGTATTCCCCGGAAGGTGCGTGTATAATGATGGTACTGAAGGGAGGAGTTTCCATGAAAGAAAACCTCGTCATCACCATCAGCAGGCAGTACGGAAGCGGAGGACGGGAAATCGGCGAAAGGCTGGCAAAGCGGTTCGGGATCCCCTACTACGACAAGGAACTGATCATTCTGGCGGCGGAGAAAAGCGGCTATGCCCGCAGCCTCTTTGAGGAGGCCGACCAGAAGGCCAGCAACAGTATGCTGTTTTCCCTGATGCGGGCGGGTTCCATGGTAAACACCTACGACCTGCCCCTCAACGACAAGATCTACCTGATCCAGTCCGGGGTCATCCAGCAGGTGGCCCGGCAGGGCTCCTGCGTCATTGTGGGGCGCTGCGCCGACTACGTCCTTCAGGACAGGTGCCCCTGCGTCAACATCTTTGTCCACGCCCCGCTGGAGAAGCGGATGGAGCGGGCGGTGACCCGGTACGGCCTTAAGGGGGACGACGTCCAGGGCGCCCTTCTGAAAACCGACAAGCGCCGGGCAACCTATTACAACTACTACACCGGCAGGAAATTCGGCGACGCCAGGAACTACACCCTCTCCCTGGACAGCCTCAGCATCGGCATCGAAAACGCCGTGGAGGTCGTGGCCCGGTACGTGGAGAGCTGGCAGGGCTGACCGGCGGCAGTTTTCTGCCGAAAGGCCTTTGCCTGACGGGAAAAATATGGTATCATAAGTGTATCGGCGCCGGAGGCGGCGGCCCCCGGCGGAATGTAAACAGGAAAGGCGGTATGATTCCCATGAAAATCGAAATCAGCATCGAGGGACTGAAAAACGCGGAGAAATTCAGCGCCATCTGCCAGGACTACCCCTTTGAGCTTTACCTGCGCTCCGGCCAGTTCTGTGTGGACCCCAAGTCCATGCTGGGCGTGCTGGCCATCTTCTATTCGGCCAGCGACCCCGTCTTTGTGGACACCAACGACATGGATGAGGAAACCCTCAAGAAGTTTATCAAGGACATCGCCAAGTATATCAAAAAATAATCCGCGGATAGGAAAGAGGACGCCCCGGGCTCGGCCTAGCCAAGCCTGGGGCGTCCTTTTTATTCCAAAAGCTGGCCGTCCACAATGCGGACCACCCGGTGGGCGTATTTGGCCACCTTTTCATCGTGGGTGATCATCACAATGGTGTTCCCCAGCTCGTTGAGCTTCACAAACAGGTCCAGCACCTCCCGGCCGGTGTTGCTGTCCAGGGTGCCGGTTGGCTCGTCGGCCAGCAGGATGCTGGGCTTCCCCACCAGGGCCCGGGCGATGGCCACCCGCTGCTGCTGGCCGCCGGAAAGCTCGCTGGGCCGGTGGGTGATCCGCTCCCCCAGCCCCAGGAGCTGGATGGTTTCCATGCACTGCTCCCGGGCCTCCTGGTGGGTCTTCCCCCGGATCAGGATGGGCATACAGATGTTCTGCAGCACGGTGTATTTGGGGATGAGCTGGTATTTCTGGAAGATGAAGCCGATTTTGCTGTTGCGCACCTGGGTCAGCTGGTCGTCGGTCATGGTGGTGATCTCCTGGCCGTCCAGCAGGTAGCTGCCGGTGTCGGCGGTGTCCATGCAGCCGATGATGTTCATCAGGGTGGACTTGCCGGAGCCGGAGGGGCCCAGGATGGCCAGGAATTCCCCTTCTTCCACTGTCAGGTTCACGTCCTTGAGGGCGTGGAGGGATTCCTCCCCCATTTTGTAGTATTTGTTGATGTCGGTCATCTGGATGATGTGTTCCATGGGGCGCTCCTTTGGAGAAAGAGTACGGCCTCCGCCGTCAGGAGAGGGACTGGATCACCTGGACCTGGGCCGGCGTGGTCCCGTCCTCCCGGAGGGTGATGGTGACCAGCAGGTCGGTGGTGAGGCTGTTGAAATCCCGCTCGGTACCGGTGAGGGTGATCACCGTGGCGCCGATGGGGATCTGGTAGGTGGCGGTTTCCCCGGTGCGGGTGTAGTTCTTCTGGGTGGTTTCCAGCCCTACGGTGATGCCGCCGCTGTCCTCCTCCATGGCGGGCGCTCCGCCCTCCCCGCCGGCAGGCGCGCCGCCGGCGGGAGCTTCATCCATCCCGGCAGGGGCTCCATCGCCCCCGGCGGAGGGTTCCCCGCCCTCCCCGGAAGGGGCTTCCCCCTCCCCAGCGGGGACCTGGCCGGAGGCCTCCTCCTCGCCGGAGGGGCCGCCGCTTCCCGGGCCTCCCTGGCCGCCCATGGCGCCATCCAGGGTTACCAGGTCCAGGGTGATCTCGTTGCCATTGACCTGGGTGATGATGCCGGATACCGTTTCCCCGGTGATGACCTGGCTTTCGGAGGAGCCGGAGCTGGAAACCCGGGCCATCACCGACTCCACCGCCTCCTCCACGGCGTCGCAGCCGGAGAGGAGGAGGGTGGCAGCCAGGGCCAGGGGGAGGATTCTTCTGTATCTCATGGCGACGCCGCCCTTTCTGTTTGTTTTATTCATGGTTCAGCGCCTCGATGGGCTTGAGGGCGGCCGCCTTGGCCGCGGGGTAGAAGCCGAACAGCGTCCCGGTGATGATGGCGAAGAGCAGGGCCATCACCACCCCGGCCGCCGAGGCCTCCACCCGCATACTGAACTGGGACAGCACCGGCATCAGGGCCGAGCCGATGACCACCCCCACGATCCCCCCGAAGGTGGAGATCATATTGGATTCCATGAGGAACTCCATCAGGATGTTCTGCCGGGAGCAGCCCAGGGCCTTCAGGATGCCGATTTCCCGGGTGCGCTCCTGCACCGAAACGAAAAGGACGTTCATAATGCCGATGCCCCCCACAATAAAGACGATGCTGGCCACGGCGATGAGCAGAAGGGACATGGTGTTGGCCGACTGGGTGGCCGCCTCCATGCTGCTGCCGGCGTCGGTGATGGTGTAGGTGACGCCGGGGTGGATGGAGGAGAGGGTGATCTCCACATTCTCCATCACCGCCTCCACGTCGGAAACGTCCTCCGCCAGGACGGTGATGATGGGGTCGATCTCCTTGCCGAAGAGGTACTTTTCAGCGGTGGTGTAGGGCAGGTAGATGGCGCTGTCGGGGCTGACGCCGGAGGAAACGGTGCCCATGGATTCCAGGATGCCCACGATGGTGTAGTCCCGGTCATCGATGGTGAGGACGTTGTTGTAGGCGTTGGCGGCGCTGCCGAAGATCTCGGAGCAGACGTCGCTGCCGATGACGCAGACCCGGCCCATTTCGTCGATGTCGTCGTCGGTGATGAAGTCCCCCATGGACATCTCCAGGTTGGAAACCTCGGTGTAGGCGGGGTACACCCCCACGACGGTGTACTCCTCTTCCTCCTCCATATCGTAGCCCAGGACGGCGTAGGAGCCGCTGGCCGAGATGGTGGCGGTGGTGATGTCAGGGACAAAGAGGGCGATCTCCTCCACATCCGAGTAGGTGAGGGTGGAGTCCACATTGCTGCGGACCCCGGCGATGCCGCCGCCTCCCCCTGCCATCATCATGCCGCCGGGGAAGCCGCCGCCCCCGCCGCCGCGGTTCCCGCCGCCGGAGGGCATGGCGGGCATCCCGCCGCCGGAGGGCATGGCGGGCATCCCGCCGCCGGGCATCCCCCCGCCGGGGAAGCCGCCGCCCTGGTTTTCCAGGCCCTGCATATTGGGGTCGTAGCTGACCTCCACGGCGCCGGCGTTGAGGTTCTTGAACTGGTCCGCCACGTCCGCCTTGCCCCCCTGGCCGATGGCGATGACCAGGACGATGGTGGCGGCCCCCACGATGATCCCCAGGGAGGTGAGGAGGACCTTGAACTTGTTCTCCATGATGTTGACCCAGACAAGGCCCATCAGCTCTGAAAACCGCATCAGCTGTTCACCCTGCTTTCAATGAGGACGATGTCCCCCTCCTCCAGGCCGGAGAGGATCTGGACGTTGCGCCCGTCGGAGAAGCCGGTGGTGACGGGGGTGACCACCGTTTCCCCAGTGTCGGTGAGGAGCTTCACCGTTTCGGTGCCGTCGTCCGCCGTGGTGACGGCCCGGTAGGAAACATAGAGGCAGTCGCTCTCCTGGCGGGTGATGAAGGTGGCGTCGCAGGTCATCCCCTCGTAGATATTGTCGGGATGGCCGTCCATGAGGATATTGACGGCGTAGCTGACGCTGGTGGAGCCCATCCGGGCGGCGGTGTAGGAGATGCTGTCGATGGTGCCGGTGAAGGTCTGGTCGTCGTAGGCGTCAAAGACCATCTGGACCTCCATCCCCAGCTCCAGGTCGGCGATGTCGTCCTGGCTCACCGAAAGGGTGACATAGGCCGTCTGGGTGGCCAGGGAAACCAGCTCGCTGTCGGCCTCCATGGTGTCCCCCTCCGAGCAGTTCACCGACATCACCAGCCCGTCGATGGGGGCGGTGATGATGCCGTCGGTGATATACTGGCCCACCTCCTCCAGCTCCCGGAGGGCCTCGTTGACGTCGGCCTGGGCCGAGCTGACGGCGCTGGCCAGCTGGCTGATGGTGGCGTTATAGACGGTGTCGGCGTTTTCGTTCTCCGCCACCGTCTGGTTTTTATCCGCCTCGGCGGTGAGGACCTCCAGCTCCTCCTGGCTCTCCAGCTGCTCCAGCTCCAGCCGGGCGGTGGAAAGCTCGCTGCTGGTGTCGCTGTATTCGTCGCAGACGTTGTCGTAGTCCTCATCGAGATCTTCGTATTCCTGTTCATAAAGTTCCATCTCGCGCTTTTTTTCCTCAAGCACATCCTCGGTGATCTCGCCATTGGCGTACTGGGTTTTGGCTTCATTGTAGGCCGCCAGGGCCGCGTTGTAGGAATCGGAAGCCTCGCTTCGCCGGCTCCGCAGCTCGCTGCGCTGGTCATAAAGGTCCGCCAGCCGGTCGGCCAGCTCATCCACCCGGTCCTCCTGCTCCGCCAGGTTGGAGCTGATCTCGGCGATGGTGTAGTCGTACTGGAGCTCGGCGGTCTGGCCGCTGAGGACGGTGGAGTCGTAGTCGTACTGGGCGGTGATGGCCCCGGTGGTCTGGTTCTGCTTCGCCTCCTCCAGGGCCAGCAGGGCCGAGTCATAGGCGGCCTCCAGGATGCTGTATTCATCCTGGAGGGCGGAAAGGTCCACCTTCAGGAGGGCCTCCCCGGCGGTGACCCGCTGGCCGGCCTTGACATAGACCTCCTCCACCTCCACCGAGACGGGGTAGGTGATGTATTCGGTTTCCAGGGTGGCGGTGCCGGATTCGGTGATCCCCACCGTCAGGTCGCCCCGCTTCACCGTTTCCTCGATGGAAACCGCGGCGGAGCTTTCGCCCGAGGCGGCCCACAGGGGCCTTGTCAGCGCCGCCCCGCAGACCAGCACCGCCACCAGCGCCGCGGCGATGAGGGGTTTGGTCCACCGGGCCAGCCGTTCTGGGATTTTCAAAGTCATCACGCTCCTAGCATTTTTCGGGATAGGCCCAGTATAAGGGGGGAAGGTGAAGAACTCTTGAACCTGGCGTGATTCTCCCTTGAAAAAATGTGAAGGATTTCTTCCGGCAGGGAGAAATCCAGGCAAGACCCGACAAAATGCGGGGCAAAAAGGGGAAAACTTTTTACGGTCGCGGGATTGACAGCGTCCCTCTCCGGGGGATATAATAGCACCAACAACTTGATGCGCGTGAAATGCAGTGATTGAGGAAAGTAGTCCCTCCACGGTTCTCCCAGAGAGCCCCGGGCAGCTGAAAACGGGGCAGGATCGGGCTGGATGAAGTTCCCTCAGGAGCAGTGGGCTGAACTTGCAGTAGGCTTCACCGGGACTTCCGCCGTTATCGGGAAGGGGATATGTTGGTATCCTGAAAAACAGTCACTTTGGGTGGTTGCGGGTTATGATGCTCGTCCCTTGGCGGGGCGGGTGTTTTTTATTTCCATCCAGGGGCGGCTTCCGGGAAAACCGGCGTATCTCCAGTGAGTGGCGGCGCTTCTGCCGCAAAACGAGTGGTACCGTGGGCGATGGCTCACCTCGTTCCCCCTTGGGGGGGAGCGGGGTGGGCCTTTTTTCATTCCCCGGCCCCTTTCGTGCGCATCGGGGAGAAAAACACAATTGTATGGAAAGGAAGATTTTTGCCATGAAACGAATTGCAGCCATCCTCCTCAGCGCCCTGATGGTCCTCTCCCTGGCCGCCTGCGACGGCGCCGAAGCCTCCTCTGCCGCTTCCTCCGGGAGCGCCTCCCAGGAGTCCCAGAGCTCCTCCGAGAGCCAGTCCGCCTCCGCCTCCGGCGAGATGCTGAAGATCGGCGTCATCCAGCTCATGGAGCACGACAGCCTGGACCAGGCCTATCAGGGCTTTGTGGACGGCCTGGCCGAGGCCGGCTATGTGGACGGGGAGAACATCACCATCGACTACCAGAACGCCCAGGGAGAGCAGGCCAACTGCCAGACCATCGCTGAAAAGCTGGTGGCCGACCAGAGCGACCTGGTGCTGGCCATCGCCACCCCGGCGGCCCAGGCCATGGCCAACGCCACCACCGAAATCCCCATCCTGGTCACCGCCGTCA
>CAJFUT010000019.1 GCA_904420255.1 uncultured Angelakisella sp.
GATCATCCGGGAGCATGAGCCGGTGTTTGCCGGCGGCCGTCAGATCGGCCACACCACCTCCGGCACCCACTGCCCCTACCTGGGCTATCCCATCGCCATGGCCCTGGTGGAGAAGGAATATTCCCAGCCCGGCCAGGCGGTGGAGGCCGAGGTCCGGGGCCGCCGGGTGGCGGCCGAGGTGGTCCCCCTGCCGTTTTACAAGCGGGAGAAATAATATATTATTATATAAATTGGAATCGACCTAACCCAACCCCAGCCCAGGATTAACCCATTTCAAGCCTAACTTGAAACCCAGGTTGGTAAGTTCCATGCCTAACCCGAGCTTAAGTGGGTAGGTTCCAAGTCTAACCCGAGCGGTTAGAGGTCGTGGAAGACTGTCTAAACAGAAGCCTGTCGAGGGCTATTTGAAAAAGGAGGTAGCAGTATGAACATCCCTGCCAATTACAAGTACACCAAAAGCCATGAGTGGGTGGAGTTCCTGGAGGACGGCTCCGCCAGGGTGGGCCTCTCGGACTACGCCCAGCAGGAGCTGGGGGACCTGGTGTTTGTGAACCTGCCCCAGGAGGGGGACCCTGTCACCGCCGGGGAAGCCCTGGGGGACGTGGAATCGGTGAAGGCGGTTTCGGACGTCTACTCCCCCGTCACCGGCACCGTGGCCGAGGTGAACGAGGCCCTGATGGACAGCCCCGAAAGCATCAACGGTGACCCCAACGGCTCCTGGTTCGTCCGGGTGGAGGGGATCACCGGCCAGTCGGAGCTGATGGACGCCGCCGCCTATGAGGAGTATCTCAAGACTATCGAGGAATAAGAGGAGAAACGCTATGGGTTCTTATCTTTCCCACACCCCCGCCCAGGAGCAGGAGATGCTCCGGGAGGCGGGCTACCGGGACTACGACCACCTCTTTGAGGAGGTGCCGGAGGCGGTGCGCCTGGGGCGCCCCCTCCGCATCCCCGCCGGCGGCTCCGAGCTGGAGGTCCGCCGCAGGGTGGAGGCCATGGCCGCCAAGAACCGGATCTTCCCCCACATCTTCCGGGGGGCCGGGGCCTACCGCCACTACATCCCCGCCATCGTCCGCCAGGTGACCTCCAAGGAGGAGTTCGTCACCGCCTACACCCCCTACCAGGCGGAGATCAGCCAGGGGAACCTCCAGGCCATCTTTGAATACCAGACCATGATCTGCGAGCTCACCGGCATGGAAGCGGCCAACGCCTCGGTTTACGACGGGGCCACCGCCGCCGCCGAGGCGGTGTTCATGTGCCGGGACCGGAAAAAGACCCGGGTGCTGGTTTCCGCCGCGGTGAACCCCCAGACCATCGAAACCATCCGCACCTACTGCCACGGCCGGGACGCCGCGGTGGAGCTGGTGCCCGCAAAGGACGGCGCCACCGACCCCGAGGCCCTCCTGGGGATGCTGGACGGCTCGGTGGCCTGCCTGGTGGCCCAGCAGCCCAACTACTGGGGCATCGTGGAGGACGCCGCCGCCCTCTGCCAGGCGGTCCACGGTGCCGGGGGCAAGGCTGTCCTCAGCGTCAACCCCATCTCCCTGGGGCTTCTGGAAACCCCCGCCGAGGCGGGGGCGGACATCGCCGTGGGGGAGGGCCAGCCCCTGGGGATGCCCCTCTCCTTCGGGGGGCCCTACCTGGGCTTCATGGCCTGCACCAAGGAGATGATGCGCAAGCTCCCCGGCCGCATCGTGGGCCAGACGGTGGATGCCGAGGGGAAGCGGGGCTTCGTCCTCACCCTCCAGGCCCGGGAACAGCACATCCGCCGGGAAAAGGCCGGCTCCAACATCTGCTCCAACCAGGCCCTCTGCGCCCTCACCGCCTCGGTGTACCTTTCGGCCATGGGGCCCCAGGGGCTGCGCCAGGCGGCAGAGCTCTGCTGCTCCAAGGCCCACTACCTCCAGAAGGCCCTGGCCGAAGCGGGCCTTGCCCCGGTGTATGACCGGGAATTCTTCCACGAATTCGCCACCCGCTGCCCGGTGGAGCCGGAGAAGCTGCTCCGGCGGCTGGAGGAGGCGGGCTACCTGGGAGGGCTGCCCCTCCCCGACGGGAGCCTCCTCTGGTGCGCCACCGAGATGAACACCAAAGAGGAAATGGATGACCTGGCAGGTCTGGTAAAGGAGGTGCTGGGCTGATGAAGCTGATTTTTGAGGAAAGCGTCCCCGGGCGCCGGTGCAGCCTGCTGCCCCCCTGCGACGTGCCGGAGGTTCTCCCCTCCCGGCAGCGGAAGGCCGCCCCCCGGCTGCCGGAGGTGTCGGAAAACGACATCAGCCGCCACTACACCCGGCTGGCCGCCGCCACCCACGGGGTCAACAACGGCTGCTACCCCCTGGGAAGCTGCACCATGAAGTATAACCCCAAGATCAACGAGGAGATGGCCGCCCTGCCGGGCTTTGCCGGGGTCCATCCCCTCCAGCCGGAGGACACCGTCCAGGGCTGCCTGGAGCTGCTTCACACCGCCCAGAAGGTGTTCTGCGAGATCACCGGCATGGACGCCATGACCTTCCAGCCCGCCGCCGGGGCCCACGGGGAATTCACCGGCCTGCTGCTCATCAAGGCCTGGCACGAGAGCCGGGGGGACACGGCCCGGACCAAGATCATCGTCCCCGATTCCGCCCACGGCACCAACCCCGCTTCCGCCACCATGGCAGGCTTCGCGGTGGTGAACCTCCCCTCCACCCCCGACGGCTTTGTGGATCTCCAGAAACTCCGGGAGGCGGTGGGGCCGGATACCGCCGGCCTGATGCTGACAAACCCCAACACCGTGGGGCTCTTTGACCCCAATATCCTGGAGATCACCCAGATCGTCCATGACGCCGGGGGCCTCTGCTACTACGACGGGGCCAACCTCAACGCCGTCATGGGGGTGGCCCGCCCCGGGGACATGGGCTTCGACGTGGTCCACCTGAACCTCCACAAGACCTTCTCCACCCCCCACGGGGGCGGCGGCCCGGGGAGCGGCCCCGCCGGCTGCAAGGGGTTCCTTGCCCCCTTCCTCCCCGGGGAAACGGTGGAAAAAACGGCGGAGGGCTTCCGCTGGCACAGGCCGGAGCAGTCCATCGGCCGGGTGCGGTCCTTCCACGGCAACTTCTTGGTGGTGGTGAAGGCCCTCACCTACGCCCTGACCCTGGGGCCCGAGGGCATCCTGGCCGCCTGCCGGGGCGCGGTGCTGAACGCCAACTACCTGCGGGTGAAGCTTTCCGGAGCCTACAAAATGGCCTTTGACCGCACCTGTATGCACGAATTTGTCATGAGCCTCGCGCCGGAGAAGGAGGACATCCACGTCACCGCCATGGACATCGCCAAGGCCCTCCTGGACTACGGCATCCATCCCCCCACCATGTACTTCCCCCTCATCGTCCACGAGGCCCTGATGGTGGAGCCCACCGAAACCGAATCCAAGGAATCCCTGGACCAGCTCATCGCCGCCTTCCTGGAAATCCACGAGAAGGCAAAGGCCGACCCGGATTACATCCGCGCCTGCCCCCACACCACCCGGGTGAGCCGGCTGGACGAGGTGGGGGCCGCCCGGAACCCGGTGGTCCATTACCAGTTCCCGGAGGAGGCCCGTGGTTAGGGCACTCTCCTTCCTCCGGGGGGAGGGGAGCGACCCCTTCCCCAACCTGGCCCTGGAGGAAGCCCTCCTGGGCCGGGTGGAGCCGGGGGAATGCGTCCTCTACCTCTGGCAGAACCAGCGGACGGTGGTCATCGGCCGCAACCAGAACCCCTGGAAGGAATGCCGTGTCCGCCTCCTGGAGGAGGACGGGGGGCGGCTGGCCCGCCGCCTCTCGGGGGGCGGGGCGGTGTTCCACGACCTGGATAACCTGAACTTCACCTTCCTGCTGCGGCGGGAGGACTACGACGTCCCCCGCCAGACCCGGGTGATTCTCCGGGCCATGGAGCTGCTGGGCCTGCGGCCCCAGGCCACCGGCCGCAACGACGTCACCATCCAGGGCAGGAAGTTTTCCGGCAACGCCTATTACCGGGGCGGGGAAGCCTGCTACCACCACGGCACCCTCCTCCTTGCAGCGGACCGGGAGGCCATGGAGCGGTACCTTTCGGTGGGCCGGGAGAAGCTCCGCTCCAAGGGGGTGGACTCGGTGAAAAGCCGGGTGGCGGGCCTGCGGGAATTCCTCCCCGGCCTCACCCTCCCGGAGCTGGAGGGGGCGGTCCTGCGGGCCTTCGGGGAAACCTACGGCGGGGAGCCCCGGCCCTTTGACCCGGCCCGGCTGGACCGGGAGGAGCTTTCGGCCCTCACGGAAAAATACGCCTCCTGGGAGTGGCGCTTCGGCCGGGAAATCCCTTTCAGCGACGAGGCCGCCCTCCGCTTCCCCTGGGGGGAGGCCCGGCTCCAGCTCCAGGTGGAGGGGGGCCGGGTCCGGGCGGCCCGGTTCTGGTCCGACGGGCTGGACACCGGCCTTTTCCCCCGGGCGGAGGAGGCCCTCCTGGGCCGGCCCTTCCGGCTGGAGGAGCTGGCGGCGGCCCTGGGGGCCCTGGAAGGGGATTCCCCCCTCCAGTGCGAGATGCTCCGGGACCTGCCGGAGCTGCTGGAACGCCTCTTTTAAACCAAAAGCCCCCCTCCCCGGCCGGGGAGAGGGGCCTTTCCCACAAAGGGACAGGGGGCGCGCCTTCCGGCGCAGGATGGCCCCGGCCTGGGCATCCTATTCCAAGGGGGGCGGCAACCCTTCCCCCTGCTTCAACAAACCCAAAAGATGGAGGTTTCCCTATGGAAAATCGTTACGATCTCATTGTCATCGGCGGAGGGCCGGGGGGCTATCCCGCCGCCATCCGGGCCGCCAAGGCCGGCAAACGGGTGGCGGTGGCGGAGATGGCAGAGCTTGGCGGCACCTGCCTCAACCGGGGCTGCATCCCCACCAAGACCCTCCTCCACACGGCGGAGGTTTACCGGGAGGCCGGCTCCATGGGGGAGGCGGGGCTTCTGGCCGACGGCCTCCGGGTGGATATGGCCGCCCTCCTGGCCCGGAAGGAGGCGGTGGTCCGCACCCTTCGGGAGGGCATCGCCTCCCAGTTCAAGGCCCACAAGATCGACCTCTTCCCCTGTATGGCCCAGGCGGCGGGGGAGGGCCGGGTGCTCCTGGCCGACGGGCGGGAGCTTTTCTCCGACCACATCCTGGTGGCGGCGGGCTCCGAACCGGCGGCCCTGCCGGTGCCGGGGCTGGACGGGAGCCTTGCCGGGGCGGAGGACAGCACCAGCCTGCTGGACCGGCCCGCCCTCTATGACCATCTGGTCATTGTGGGGGGCGGGGTGATCGGCATGGAGTTCGCCTCCCTCTACACCAGCCTGGGCCGCCCGGTGACGGTGCTGGAGGCGGCGGACCGGATCCTGCCGGGGCTGGACCGGGAGATCTCCCAGAACCTGCGGATGATCCTGAAAAAGCGCGGGGCGGATCTCCGCACCGGCGCCGCCCTCTCCCGGGTGGAGGCCGGCCCCGCCGGGGGGCTGCGCTGCTTCTGGCAGGAGAAGGGGAAGGAGGAAAGCCTTTCCTGCGACGGCCTCCTGGTGGCGGTGGGCCGCCGGGGCCTGGCGGAGGGGGCCTTCACCCCCCGGTGCCGGGAGAGGCTCACCTTCCGCAAGGGGTATGTCCAGGTGGACGGGGACTTCCGCACCGGCATCCCCGGGGTGTGGGCGGTGGGGGACGCCGCCGGCGGCATCCAGCTGGCCCACATGGCCACCGCCCAGGGGTACCATGTCCTCCGGGCCATGTTCGGGGAGGAAACCGGCCCGGATAAGGACCTGGCGGTGGTGCCCTCCTGCGTCTACACCGACCCGGAGATCGCCTCGGTGGGCCTTTCCGCCGACGAGGCCAAGGCCGCCGGCATCCCGGTCCAGACCCGGAAATACCTCATGTCCGCCAACGGCAGGTCGGTGCTCACCGGCCAGGAGCGGGGCTTCGTGAAGCTGGTGGCGGAGGAGGGCTCCGGCCGGCTGCTGGGGGCCCAGCTCATGTGCGCCCGGGCCACCGACATCATCGGGGAGGCCGCTCTGGCGGTTTCCCGGGGCCTCACCCTCCGGGACATCGCCGAAACCATCCACCCCCACCCCACCTTCTGCGAGGGCTTCGGGGAGGCCGCCGAAGCGGGTTAGCACCCGCGGGCTGGCCGGTCCCGAACGGGATGAAAGCCCCGGTGGGGCTTTCAAGGCCACGTTCCCGACCAACGGGAGGGATGTCCGTAAGCGGCGGTTCATGAATCGCCAGTTTGTGCGCCGCTCTTTGGGGGCCCGAAAGGGCCCCCACCCTTTTTCCGCTGCGCGGCGCTTCCCTCTACCCTAGATCAGCTTGTACCGCTGGGGTACAGATTTTTGAAACGTCGCGCTTCTATCTATTTTTGTTCAGCCCTCCACGCTGGTCCGGGGATGTGCCTTTTTGACCCGCCAAAAAGGGGTCCAGGGGATTGCCCCTGGACCCCTTTTTCCGCCCCGCAGTATTTTCTGTTTATCAGTTTACTCCGGTCGCACCGGAGGTCCGGGCTTGATTTACCTTGTGCCATGGGAAATGCTGAGGTTTGAGAAATTGTCAGGCAGAAGCCCGAGCCCCGTGTCGCCACTTTCTTGATCAAAAGAAAGTGGCCAAAGATTGACCGGGGAGGCCCCCGGGCCC
>CAJFUT010000020.1 GCA_904420255.1 uncultured Angelakisella sp.
AAGGCGGGAGGCGGCCTGCTGAGCCGCTTCCAGGGGCTGCTGAACAGCACCCGGGCCCCCGCAGGGGAGCCGGAGGAGGACGAGGAGGAGCCCCAGCCTGCCCCCGGCGAGGAGGAAAAGGGGGAGGAGCCCGCCGCCGCGGCTGAGCGGGCGGAGCCGGTCCCGGAGGCCCGGGAGGAGACGGCGCCGCCTTCGGAGAGGCCCCCCAGAAAGAAAAATCCTCCGAAAAAGAAGGCCCCCCGGCAGAAGAAGGCGGGGAAGGAAAAGGAAAAAAGCCGCCCCGCTCCCCAGGGGAAAGAGGAGCCCCCCCGCCGCCCGCCCACCGTTTTGGAGTGGGTCTATATCGAAACCTATTACATCGGCATCCAGCTGATGCGGGACGTCCACCTGATGCGGCGTGGCGCCGCCAGGAGAATCGCCTGGCTGGCCCGGGTGGTGCCCGCCTGGCTGATGGAGCAGCGCCGCCGGTTCCTGCGGTTCTGCGATAGGATCTCGGACAAGACCCTCTCCCCCTACCGGGAGATCGCCCGGCGCACCGGCCAGCTCCGCCACAGCCTGAAAAGCGTGGGCAGGAAGAAGGGCTCCGCCCGCGTCCGGGGGGAGATCTGGAAGGAGTATTTCTCCGCCCTGTCCCGGCCGCTGAACCATATCGCCAACTTTGTGGCCCCCATTGTGGGCGTCACCATCCTGGCGGCCACGGTGAACTACTTCACCGGCCTCAACTATGCCCTGTCGGTGGAGTATTCCGGCCACAACCTGGGGTATATCGCCCGGGAAAGCGTCTTTTACGACGCCCAGCAGTCGGTGCTGGACCGGATGATCAACGAGGAATACCTGGCCCCGGAAAACGCAGGCCAGCCCACCTTCCGCATCGTCATTGCCGATGAGGAGGACCTGATCGACCAGGAAACCCTGGCCAACCGCATCATCACCATCTCCCAGAACGAGGTGCAGGAGGCGGACGGCGTCTATATCGAGGGGGCCTTCCTGGGGGCGCTGGAGGACGGCAACGAGTTCCTCATGTATATCGACAACGTCCTGGAAACCTACCGCACCGGCATTGAGCATGAGCTGGTCCAGTTTGTCAAGAGCATCACCGTCCGCAGGGGCATCTATCCCAAGAGCTCGGTGGTGTCCCTCCATGAGATCACCGACGATATGGAGTCGGAGGAAACCCGGACGGTGGAGTACACCGTGGAGGAAGGGGACACCCTTTCCCAGATCGCGGAGGAAAACAACACCACGGTGGAGGAGCTGCTGCTCCTGAACCCGGAACTGGAGGAACGGACTCCCATCCCGCCGGAAGAAGAGAGCCCGGCGGAAGAGGAGGGCGGAGCCTCCGATGAGCAAGCCGGAGATGACCAGGCCTCCGATGGACAGACCGGGGATGACGAAGCCTCCGACGGCGAGGCCGGGGAGGATGAAACGGCCGGCGAAGGGGAGATCCCCCTTGAGGAGGGCGAGGTCCTCACCGTGGCCAGGGTCAACCTGAGCCTGGGAGTCCAGGTGACCCGGAGGGAAACCTACACCGAGGAGATCCCCTATGGTACCACCACGGTGGAGGACAACCGCTATTACAAGGGATATGAGGTGACCATTTCGGCTGGTATCCCCGGCGAGCAGGAGGTGACGGCGGACGTCACCTACATCGACGGGGAGAAGGTGGGGGAAACCCGCATCGGCACCCCGGTGGTGCTGTCCGAGCCGGTGAACGCCCAAGTCCTTGTGGGAACGCTGCCCATTCTCACCTATCTGCCCAGCGGCGGCAACAGCAGCGACTCCTTCATGTGGCCGGTAAAAGGCGGCTACGTCACCGCGGGGCTGTACGGCTACGCGGGCCACACCGGCATGGATATTGCCGCCCCCGCGGGGACCGAAATCCGCGCCGCCAAGGACGGCCAGGTCACCTACGCCACCAACTATTCCATCTGGCCCTACGGCAAGCAGGTGCGAATGAGTCACGGCGACGGCGTCACCACCCTGTACGCCCACTGCAGCGCCGTCTTTGTCACCGCCGGCCAGTATGTGCGCCAGGGCGACCTGATCGCTCTGGTGGGACGGACCGGCAACGCCACCGGCAACCACCTCCATTTCGAAATCAAGATCAACGGCGTGATTATGAACCCGGCCAACTTCATCGGGACCTACTGGCCGGGGTATTAGGACAAAAAAGCAAAAGGCGGACCGGATTTTCCGGTCCGCCTTTTGTAATCCGCGAATTCGCGGCGGCCGGGAGGGAAAAGGCTTGGGGGCGCGGAAAAGCCCCGCTCTTTGGCACAGGAGAGTAAATAGGATGGATTCAGCTTGGAAGAGGGACGTTTTTCATTTGTGCCGTAAACCAACAGAATATTTACAATTTATTTATAGACGGATTCGTCTATAAGTGCTATGCTTCTTGTTTGTAGACGGAGCCGTCTGCAAATTGTCAAAAGGTGAACGATGATATGGATATCGTTGCCCGTGCCATTGGAAAATACAGCGGAGCCTATGTCGGGGCGGCCGTCACCCACGCGCCGGAAACGGTCAAAAAATATCTGGGCTTTACCCTGCTGCCCCACTCCGGGGTGTCCCTGGTTTTTACCGGCATTGCGGTTTCGATTCTGGAGGGGCCCGCGCCGGAATGCGCTTCCATCATCCAGGGAACGATTGCCGCCGCGGCAGTCATCAATGAAATCATTGCGGTTTATATGGCAAAGAAAGGCTTCGAATGGGCCGGGGAATTGAACAAAGCGGCGGCTTGCGCGGCCCCGAAGGGCTTGGAATTGGCAGAGGAACCGAATGAAATGAAGGAAAGCAGGAAATCCGCATGACTCAGAAGGAGCGCCAGGAGCGCAGCCGGAAGGAGATTTTTCAGGCGGCGCTGGAGGAATTCGGCACCCGCGGATACGACAATGTGACAATGGACAGCATCTGCAGCCGGCACGGGATTTCCAAGGGCATGATGTACCATTACTATTCCAATAAGGACGAGCTGTTCCTGCTGTGCGTCCAGGATACCTTCCAGGCCCTGAAAGCACAGATCGAGAGGGATGCCGCGGAGCTGTCCGGCCAAAGCTCATTTGACAGCATAAAGAATTATCTTCTGATCCGGGAATATTTTTTCCAGCTTCACCCCAAGCGGAAATTGATTTTTGAAAATGCCATGCTCCGTCCGCCAAAGCAGCTGACCGGGCAGATCCGTGCCCTGCACGCCCCATTAAAGGAGATGAACCGGCAGTTCATGGGCCGTGTGGTGTCCCATATGTCTTTGCGCGAGGGGCTGGACCGGGAAAAGGTGATCCGCTATCTGGAAAGTATGGAATCCCACTTTTGGTCGCTGGTTTCCCAGTATCAGCAGGAAAAGTCGTGCTGCGATATCCGCTCCATGCTGGCGGCGGCCGAGGAGCTGCTGGATATGACGCTGTTCGGCATCCTTCGGCAGCCGGATGAAGCTGAAAGCCGCCCGTAAGGTCCGGCGGGCCTTAAACAATATGGGTGTTTCCTTGTGGCACCTGCTCGTTTTTGGGGCCGGGTCAAATATGCCCGGTTTCGTAAACGAGCGGGTGCTGTGCTTTTGGAAAAGCAAAAGAAAGGGATGTGATTTTATGAACCAGACTGTTACCCGGGCCCTCCGGAGCGTCGCGGGCGCGCTTTTCCCATAGGCTTTGGCGATGACCCAAGGTGTGGGAAGACTGCGGGCACAAAAAAGAAGAACTTTAATGCGTCCGGGGATACTTGCAGTAAGAGCGGCCAACTTAGATTTGTTTTGGACGCGTGTAGGAATCTTAGATAAAGCAAAAGGCCCGGAGCGCGGAACGGCTCCAGGCCCTTGCCTGGTGGCGGAGACGGTGGGATTCTACCCGCGGGCTAAAAAGGCTGCCACCGGCAGCCTTTTTGCGTGCTGCGGCACGCCGCCCTGTTCTCATCTCCACCATCTAGCCGCCATACAAAAGGGGCACCAACCTCCGGCTGGTACCCCTTTGTCTGGC